>NZ_JBHSIV010000009.1:0-190450 GCF_042653685.1 Actinomycetospora atypica
GTGCGCGCGCCGTTCGGCGGGGCCGACGGGCCGGGCATCCCCGGGGCGGGGCGCCGGCGCGAGCGGATGAGGCGGCGTTCCTTCGGGCCGGGCAGGCGGGCGGCGCGCAGGGCCTCGGGCAGCGCGGGCGGGTCGATGCACGCCTTCGGGCGGGTGGCGCGGACGGTGAGCTGGTGACCGAGCAGGAAGAGCCCGGCGGCGAGGGCCCCGGTCTCGAGGCCGATCAGCGCGAGCAGCAGGAAGAGCCCCGCCGCGACGAGCCACGTGGTCCGCCGCTTCGACAGGGGCCAGGGCCGGGTGACCGGCATGCTGCGCCGCCGCTCGACGTCGAGCGCGCCGACGTGCAGGGCCGCGACCGCGAGGGCGAGGAGGACGGCGGCGATCCCCGCCACCACCGCGATCTCCGAGCCCGACGAGGGCGTCGGCAGCCCGGCGTCGTCGAGCGCCCCGACCAGTCCGGTGATCGTCGTCCGGCGCTGGGCGGCACCGAGCCCGGCGTTCGCGACGACGAGGGCCGCGACCAGCGTGACGACGCCCGAGACGACTGCCAGGCCGAGGACGGTGGCCACGGGGTTGCCGGCCTCGCGGTGCAGGTGGCGCACGGCCCGACGACGCTCGGGTCCGGTGAGGCGGGCCACGCGCCCGGTCACCACGCGGTCGACCAGCAGGGCCTGGCGCCGGCGGGTGGCGAGGGCCCGGTGCAGCGGCGACATGAGCAGCGCCACCACCACGCCGACCCCGAGCGGGGCCAGGAACAGCACGCCGAGCAGAGGGTCGAGCGTCACCGCGTCCCCCCTCCGCTCCCGGTCCCACCCTGTTGGTGGGTCCCCGACGTTACCGCCCCGACCGGTCGGGCGGCGGAGCCTCGGGCCCCGCCTGTCGTCCCGGGCGTCGTCGGGACAGGACCCGGCGGGGCGCCTCGGCGGGCAGCGCCCGCAACCGCTCCCACCGCCCGCGCACCGGGTGGCGCAGCACCACGTCGCCGAAGGAGTGCCGTCCGCGCACCGACACGTGCAGGTCGCCCCGCTCGCGCTGGTGGACCGTCTCGTCGCGCACCGACCCGGCGGAGATGCGCAGGTCGTCCACGTCGACCGAGGCGCCCTCGGGCACGACGACGGTGGGGGTGCACATCCCCGTGGCGAGCTCCACCGCCACGACGGCCGTGGCGCACTCGGCCTCGGAGAAGTCGAGCAGGACCCCGCCGACCCAGCTGTGCACCCGCACCGTCGGGGGCACCTTCCAGTAGCCGCGCCGACTGATCGACCCGCCGAGGCCCGCCTCGAGGTCGAGCACGTCGGCGCCGTGCGAGGAGTGCAGCACGAAGCCCGGCAGGTCGGAGAGCAGGCCGTCGAGCTGGTCGCGGTAGCGGGCGGCCTGGGCGATCGCGGCCCGGTCGGAGTACTCGACCGGCGTGAGCCGCCCCGCGACCATCGCGCGCGCCAGCATCGCCGCGACGTCCTCGCGCTCGGAGTCCGACGCCCGTTCCCGGGGGGCCTCCGACGGTTCCTGCGCGCGGTGCGGGGTCTGGCGCGCCATGGGTCGATCATAGGCCGGTGGACGATCGTCGGACTGCCCTCGGCGTCGTCATCGCGCTCGCGATCGCGGTCGTCCTCGGGGTCGTCGTGCTCGCCCGGCCGGGCCCCGGGACGGCGTCCGCGCCCGCCGCGGGGAACGAGCGGGCCGGCTCGCCGCTGACCGGCGAGCCGGGCGACGCGGGACGGGCGGTGCTCGCCGTGAAGGTCGACAACTCGCCCGAGGGCCGGCCGTGGACGGGCGTGGGCGACGCCGACGTCGTCTACGTCGAGCCCGTCGAGGGCGGCCTCACCCGCCTGCTCGCCGTCTTCGCGTCCCGCCTGCCCGCGACCGTGGGGCCGGTGCGCAGCTTCCGCGAGTCGGACCTCGACCTGCTCGCCGCCTACGGCAGACCGGCCTTCGCGTTCTCCGGCAACGCCCCCGAGCTCGACGAGCAGGTGCGCTCGGCGTCGGTGGTCCCGCTCTCGGCGGAGCGGGTGGCCGGGCCCTACCGGCGCGCGCCGGACCGCCCCGTGCCGCACAACCTCTACGGCGACCCGGCCGCCCTCGTCGACGCGGCTCCGGGGGTCGAGGGTCCACGGGACGTCGGGTTCCGCTTCGGGGACCTTCCCGACGACGGCTCGTCCCCGGCCCCGGAGGCGACGGAGCGGGTGGGCCGCACCGAGGTGCAGTTCCGGGCCGCCGACGGCCGCTGGGACGTCACGGTCGGCGGGGCGCCCGCACCCGACGCGCACCCGGCGACGATCGTCGTGCAGCGGGTGCCGGTGCGGACCTCCGCCATCCGCGACGCGGCCGGGTCGCCGTCGCCGACCGCGGTCACCGTCGGCTCCGGTCCGGTGGACGTGTTCCGCGACGGGCGGCGCCTGTCGGGCACCTGGTCGCGGAGCGCGTCCGGCGCGCCGACCGCGTTCACCTCGCCCGACGGCACCCCGCTGCCGTTCGCCGCCGGACCGGTCTGGGTGCTCTTGGTGCCCGCCTGAGCGGGGTACCCGCAGGTATGGCTACCGGAGACAAGATCGACAACAAGACCGACGAGCTCAAGGGCAAGGCCAAGGAGACCGTCGGGAAGGCGCAGGACGACCCGGACCTGCAGGCCGAGGGCAAGAAGGACCAGACCAAGGGCAACATCAAGCAGGCGGGCGAGAAGGTCAAGGACGCCTTCAAGTCCTGACCTCGCGTCCCGACGACGGGTCGGGTCCCGATCCGTCGTCGGGCGTCAGTACCCCCGCGAGTGCCGCTCGCCCGCGAAGCCGTAGACCGGCGTGCCGTCGGGGTCGCGGCGGGCGAGGCGGTGCACCGCGAAGACGTTGACGCCCGGGATCGTGCCGCCGTTGACGCCGTCGGTGGGGGTGCGCGGCCCCTTCTCGACGAGCACGAGGTACTCCTCGGGCGGCGGCGCCGACTCGGTGACCCGCAGGTCGTGGTCGCCGGCGCACGGGCCGTCCTGCAAACGGATCCTCATCGGCTCCTCCTCCTCGCCCGCGGACATCGTGGCATGACGCGGGTTCCCCGGTGGGCGAGCGCACAACGCTCGGACGTCCGAGCACCTTGACGCGGAACGCGCGGGCGGAGGACGCTTCGGGTCGTCGATCATGCCCCCCGTGATCGACGACTGCCCGGTCGGTGTCCCCCCGCCGACCGGGCCCTTTCTTGTCCGGGGCAGCACCGGTCCGCGTGGCGCACGACACCCCCGGTTCACCGATCCGCCACCCTCCCGACGCCATCGGGCGTGTGAACCGCCCGGCGTGGGGCATCCTCGTCGCGGACGGCGACCCGCCCGGCGGACACGAGAGGCGGAGACAGTGGACGACGGCGAGACCGACAGGCTCCGCGACCTCGTCCACCGGGCCCACGAGGCCCTCGCGGAGGTGACCCGGCTGCAGGCCCGGTGCCCTCAGGGCATGGACCGCTTCGACTGGTCGGCCGACGTGCTCGACGAACTCGCCCGGGTCGCGCTGCAGGTCGGCGACGTGGCGGCGGAGATGACCGGCGGCGAGGACGACGACCTCGAGCGCAGCTCCCGCGAACTCGCCACGGCGATCGTCCGGAAGCGCAACGACGCCCTGGTCCCGCTGCGGCTCCCGCACCGCCGGCTGGCCCCGCGCCCCTGACTACCCTGCCGGGCGTGGACACCATCGGCCGGTTGCTCGTGCGCTGCCCCGATCGCCAGGGCATCGTCGCTGCGGTCGCCTCGTTCCTCTCGGCCTCCGGGGCGAACATCCTCTCGCTCGACCAGCACGCCACGGCCCGCGAGGGCGGCACCTACTTCCAGCGGACCGAGTTCGCGCTGCCGTCGGGCCGGCTCGACGGGCTGCGCACGGCCTTCGGGTCCGACGTCGCCCGGACCTTCGGCATGGACTACACGGTCACCGACACCGCGACCCCCAAGCGCGTCGGGATCCTCGTCTCCAAGATCGACCACTGCCTGCTCGACCTGCTCTGGCGGGCGCAGCGCGGCGACCTCGACGTGTCGATCGAGGTGGTGGTCTCCAACCACCCCGACCTCGAGGCCGCGGTCGCCCCGTTCGGCGTCCCCTTCGTGCACGTGCCGGTCACGCCGGACACGAAGGCCGACGCCGAGGCGCGCCAGGCCGAGCTGCTCGCAGGCCGCGTCGACCTCGTCGTGCTCGCGCGCTACATGCAGATCGTGTCCGGGTCGCTGCTGCAGGCCGTGGGCTGCCCGATGATCAACATCCACCACTCGTTCCTGCCGGCCTTCGTCGGCGCGGTGCCCTACCGCCAGGCCAAGGAGCGCGGGGTGAAGCTGGTCGGGGCCACGGCGCACTACGTCACCGAGGAGCTCGACCAGGGCCCGATCATCGAGCAGGACGTGGTGCGCGTCAGTCACCGCAACACCGCCGCCGACCTCACCCGCCTCGGCGCGGACGTCGAGCGCTCGGTCCTGTCGCGGGCCGTGCGCTGGCACTGCGAGGACCGCGTGGTGCGCGACGGGAAGACGACGATCGTCTTCTAGGGAAGCTGGGCACCGCTCGTCGGGCGGGCCCCGATCCGTCGCGCGTCGTCGTCGCGAGCCGAGGTCACCCGCTCGTCGTCACCACCACGGGACCCGCCACGGGAGCGGCCGGGGACGGGTCGGCGAGCCAGAAGGCCCCGACGAGCGCGGCGATCAGGAGCAGGACGACGACGGCCGGGGCGTGGGAACCGGCGGTGGCGGGCGGGGTCGACACGGGGTCCTCCTGGAGCGGTGGGGTCGCCCGTGCATCGCGCACCACCCGCCCTGCGTTGCCCCGGGTCGCCCGATCGGGCGGTTCGGTCCTGTTTCAGGACTGCCTGGTACGGTCCTCGTCATGAGCGAGCACCCGGACCGGTTCGCGGAGGTCGCGGCCGCAGCGGACGTCCCCGGCCTCGTCGCGCTCGCGGCCCGCGGGGACGACGTGCGGGTGGAGGTCCACGGCGACGCCCGCCGCGACACGCAGTTCCGCATCGCCTCGATCACCAAGCCGGTGGTGGCGGCGGTCGTCGGGATGCTGCTCGACGAGGGGGCGCTGGCGCTCGACGAACCCGTCGACCGGCTGCTGCCCGAGCTCGCCGACCGCCGGGTGCTCCGCGCCCCCGACGCCGCGCTCGACGACACCGTGCCCGCCGTCCGCCCGATCTCCGTGCGGGACGTGCTGACCTACACCACCGGCTACGGCATGACGACGGAGATGTTCGCGGCCGACCCGCCGTGGCCGCTGGTGGACGCGATGACCTCCGGGCGCCTGAACATCATCGGGCCGCCCGAGCCCGACGTCCCGCCCGACCCCGACACCTGGGTCGCCGAGTTCGCCCGGCTCCCGCTGCTCGCCCAGCCCGGCGACCGCTGGCTCTACCACGCGTCGGGCCAGCTCCTCGGCGTCCTGGCCGCCCGCGCGGCGGGGACCACGCTGCCCGAGCTCCTGCACCGCCGGGTGTTCGAGCCGCTCGGGATGACCGACACCGGCTTCACCGGCGACCCGGCGCGCCTGGCCACTGCGTACTCCGGCGACGAGGTCTGGGACCCGCCCGCGGGCCGGTGGTCGCGGCCTCCCGCGTTTCCTGACGCCGCCGCCGGCCTCGTCTCCACGGCCGACGACCTCCTCGCGTTCGCCCGCTCGCTCTCCGGTCGCCCGCCCATGACCCGCGACCAGCTCTCCGCGGAGCAGCGGGCGACCGCCCAGGCGTCGGGGTTCCTGGGCGACGAGGCCCTGAGCTGGGGGTACGGCGTGTCGGTCACCGTCGACGGGCCCCGGGCGGGGTCGTTCGGCTGGGCCGGCGGGCTGGGCACCAGCTGGACCGTCGACCCGGTCCGCGACCTCGTGGTCGTCGTCCTGACCCAGAAGCTGTTCGCCGGGCCCACCGACCTCGGGCTGCACACCGCGCTGGTCGAGGCCGCCTACGCGCGCTGACGCGGTGGGAGGATCGGACCCGTGCAGAACGTCGACTGGTCCCCCGACGGCCCCGCCGTCGTGCTGCTCGACCAGCGGGCCCTGCCCGGCGAGACCTCGTGGCTGACCCTGCGCACGGTCGACGAGGTCGTCGACGCGATCCGGTCGCTCGCGGTTCGCGGCGCCCCGAGCCTCGGCATCGCCGGCGCCTACGGGGCGGCGCTCGCCTGCGCCCTCGATGTCCCGGAGCAGGCCGACCGGGTCGCCTCCGCCCGGCCCACCGCGGTGCCGCTCGCGCTCGGGGTGCGCCGCGTGATGACGCGCGTCGACGACGGGCCGGAGGCCGTCCTGGCCGAGGCCCACGCGGTGGCGCGCGAGGCCGTCGTCGTGAACGCCCGGGCCACCGAGCGGGCCGCCGACCTCCTGCAGGAGCTGCACCCCGGCCCGCTGCGGGCCCTGACCCTCTGCAACACCGGCGACCTCGCGTGCGGGCCGGGCGGCTCGGCCCTCGGTGCGCTCCTGCGCCTGCACGAGCGGGGCGCGCTCGCCGAGGTGCTGGCCTGCGAGACGCGCCCGCTGCTGCAGGGATCGCGGCTGACGGTCTGGGAGCTCGCCGCCGCGGGCGCCCCCCACCGGCTGTGCGTCGACTCCGCGGGGCCGGCCGCGATCGCCTCGGGCCTGGTCGACGCCGTGCTCGTGGGCGCCGACCGGATCGCGGCGAACGGCGACACCGCGAACAAGATCGGCACCTACTCCCTGGCCTGCGCGGCGGCCCGGTCCGGCGTCCCGTTCCTGGTGGTCGCCCCCGAGGAGACGATCGACCCGACGACGCCCTCGGGCGCCGACATCGTGGTCGAGGAGCGGGACGGCGACGAGGTCCGCACCCTCGGCGGGGTCCTGACGACGGTCGCGGGCACGCCCGTCTACAACCCGGCCTTCGACGTCACGCCCGCCGACCTGATCACCGCGATCGTCACCGAGAAGCAGGCCTGGCGCCCTGCCTGAGTGTCAGCACTGCGGCCATGCTGACACCCAACGTCACGATCGCCGCCGTCACGGGGAGACCAGGGCCTCCGACACCGTCCAGAGCCGCTCGGCGTTCCCCGGGTCGAGCGCGTAGGGCGCCACGCCGTGCCGGCCGTCGGACTCGCCGCGCCCCGCGAGCACCGGGGCCTCGTGGCAGTCCTCGAAGTATCGGCCACCGACTCCCTCGAGCAGCGGGGAGACCGCGCAGAGCACCGAGGTCGCCGCGCCCTGCTCGACGGTCTTCAGGCTCTCGCTCGCCCCCGCCGCCCGGCGGACCGCGAGCAGCGCCTCCATGTCCACGTGCCGCTGCAGCCCGGTGGCGATCCCGCCCGGCATCAGGGCATTGGCGGTGATCCCGTCGTCGGCCCAGCGGCGGGTGGCCTCGACGGCGAACAGCACGTTGGCGGTCTTGGACTGGGCGTAGGCGATCCAGGGGTCGTAGACGACGAAGTCGAAGGTGAGGTCGTCGAAGAGCACCGGCAGGCGCAGGTGTGCCGAGGACGACACCGCCACGACGCGGGCGCCCCCGGCCGCCGCGAGCGCCCGGTGCAGGCCGGTGGCCAACTGGAAGTGACCGAGGTGGTTCGTCGCGAACTGCGCCTCCTGGCCGTCGACGAGGATGCGCTCGGGCAGGGCCATCACCCCGGCGTTGTTCACCAGCAGGTGCAGCGGCCCCTCCCAGGCGTCGACGAAGGCGGCGACCGAGGCTCGGTCGGCGAGGTCGAGGGGCCGGACGTCGACGCGTCCTCCCCGGGCACGGAGGTCGTCGGCGACCTTCTCGCCGGCGTCGGTGTCCCGCACGGCGAGGGTGACCTCGGCGCCGTGGTCGGCGAGGGTCCGCGCGGTCTCGACGCCGATGCCGGACGAGGCGCCGGTGACGACGGCCCGCTTCCCGGTGAGGTCGGTCCCGGCGGCGACCTCGTCCGCGGTGGAGGACTCGTCGAAGGGGGTCTGGATGGTCATGGTCGTACTCCCTGGAAACGTAGGGTCCCTACGATTGCAGTTCGACCGTACCACCGAAACGTAGTCGCACTACGCTTGTGCCGTGCCCCGTGCCGACGCCCGCGCGAACCGGGCCGCCCTCCTCGCGAGTGCGGCCGGTCGGTTCGCGTCCGACGGCCCGGACGTCGCGCTGGAGAAGGTCGCCCGCGACGCCGGCGTCAGCATCGCGACGCTCTACCGGCACTTCCCGAACCGCGAGGCCCTCGTCGCGGCCACCTACGCGCGGGAGATCGCGGACCTTGCCGAGGTCGCCGACGACTCCTCGGGGTCGGTCGCGCTCGCGCGCTGGCTCCTGCGCTTCGTCGAGTTCGCGCGGACGAAGCGGGCGCTCGGCGACCTGCTGCACGCCCCCGGCGCGGACCACCCACCCGCCCGCACCGTGATGCTCGACGCCCTCGACCGCATCCTCGTCCGGGGCAGGGCCGACGGGTCACTGCGCGACGACCGCGACCCCGCGGACGTGCTCGCCCTGCTCGCGGGCCTCTGGACCCTTCCCGACGACGAGACCTGGCCGGTCCGCGCCGACCGGCTCGCGGGCTTCGTCCTGGACGGGCTGACGACGCGGAACTGACCGGTCAGCCGCGGAACGCCGCGGCCGCCGCGACCCCGGCGTCGGGGTCCCACTCCGGGACGTCCGCGACCGCGCGCAGCTGCTCCGGCGTGATCGCCGCGTCGGCCGCGATGAGGGCGTCGACGGCCTCGGGCCGGACCGGATGGGGCGCCTCGTTCTCGACGAACTCGACGATCATCTGCCGGCACCGCTCGTCGTCGACGAAGACCGGGTGCAGCGAGGCGAACCCGTCGGAGAGCTCGTAGGGCGCCCGCGACCAGCCGGAGCCGTCCCACCCGTAGACGAAGCCGACCCACATCTCGCGCGCCATGCCGTCGACGGCCGGCGGCTCCCACCAGGCCGGGGCGCCCGCGAGCAGGTCGGTCTCCTCCTCCTGGAAGTACGTGGCCGCCTCGCGGAAGTAGGTGTCGGAGTACTCGTGGTCGTTCCCGACGAGCACCGCGCGGCCGTCCCCGAGCAGGTGCAGGTCGGCCCAGTTGCCGCCGCCGTCGTCGTAGTGCCAGCGGCCGGGCTCGGCGTAGGCGCCGCGGCCCCAGCCCCGGGCGCCGAGGATCGCGGCGAACGCGGCCCAGCGGCCGCGCATCGTCGTCGGGGAGGGCAGGTCGACCGGGACGAGAGTCATGCGCGGCATCCTGGCGTCACCCGATCCGGTCGGCGCAGGGGGGAACTACCCGGTTCGGCACAATGCCGCCATGTCGGTCCTCCGGGATCCCCTCACGGTCGCGGTGCCGTTCTTCATCGCCTTCGTCGTGCTCGAGGCGGTGTCGTTCGCCGTGTTCGCCGACGACGACCTCCGCGGCTACGACGGCCGCGACACGGTCACCAGCGTCGTCAGCGGCATGGTGGCGCTGCTGGTCAACACCGTCGCGCGGGGCGTGGCGCTGCTCGGCTACGCCGTCCTGTACGAGCTCACCCCGCTGCGCCTCGACCCGTCGAGCCCGTGGACGTGGGTCGGTGTCCTGCTCGGCGTCGACCTGCTCTGGTACTGCTACCACCGCACCGCGCACCGGGTCCGCCTCGTGTGGGCCGCCCACCAGGCGCACCACAACAGCGAGTACTTCAACTTCTCCACCGCGGCGCGGCAGAAGTGGAACCCCTGGTTCGAGATGCTGTTCTGGGTGCCGCTCCCCCTTCTCGGCGTGCCGCCCTGGATGGTGTTCACGGCCTTCTCGATCACGCTCGTCTACCAGTTCTTCGTCCACACCGAGCGGATCGACCGACTCCCGCGGCCGGTCGAGTTCGTGTTGAACACGCCGTCGCACCACCGCGTGCACCACGCGAGCGACCCCGAGTACCTCGACCGCAACTACGGCGGGATGCTCATCGTCTGGGACCGGCTGTTCGGCACCTACGCCGAGGAGCGGCACCGCCCCCGCTACGGCCTCACCACGCCGCCGCCCACCCGGAACGTGGCCGGCCTGCAGTACCACGAGTTCGCCGCGATCTGGCGCGACGTCCGGGCGGCGACGACGTGGCGGGAACGCCTGGCGCACGTGTTCGCGCCGCCGGGCGGACCCGTCGTCGAGCAGGCCCCCGTCCGTCCCGCGGTCGTGGACCGCTGAGGGTCAGCCGCGGACGGACGTGAGCGCCTCGTCGATGATCGAGACCCCGCGGTCGATCTCCTCCTCGGTCGCCGTCAGCGGGGGTGCGATGCGGAACGTCCCACCCATGCCGGGCAGCTGGACGATGTTGACGTGCAGGCCGAGCCCGGCGCACCGGGCCGTCACGGCCGCCCCGAGCTGATCGGCATCGGCACCCCCGAGCTCGAGGCCAACCATCAGCCCGCGCCCCCGGACGTCGGCCACCACGTCGTGCGGCAGAGCCGCCAGCCCCTCGCGCAGCCGGGTCCCCAGCTCCTGCGCGCGGAGGTCGAGACGGTCGCGGCGCAGCACGTCGAGGACGGTCAGCCCGACGGCGGCCGGGAGCGGGTCGTTGACGTGGGTGGTGAAGAAGAGGAAGCCGCGCTCGTGGGCGCGCTCCTCGATCTCGGCGCTCGTCACGACGGCCGCCAGCGGCAGACCGGCGCCGAGGGTCTTGGAGAGCGTGAGGATGTCGGGGACGACGCCGTCGCGCTCGAAGGCGTACCAGTCGCCGGTGCGGCACAGCCCGGTCTGGGCCTCGTCGACCACCAGCAGCATGCCCCGCTCGTGGCACTTGTCGCGCAGGGCGGCGAGGTAGCCGGGCGGCAGGTCGATCACCCCGCCCGAGCTGAGGATCGGCTCGACGATGCAGGCGGCGAGCGCCCCGACCGACTGCGCGTCGACCATCTCGAACCCGAGGTCGAGCTGGCGGCGCCAGTCGAGGTCGCCGTCGGCGTCGACGATCGAGGGACGGAAGCGGTCGGGCACGGGCAGCGCGTAGTTCCCCGGCGCAGCGGGTCCGTAGCCGACCCGGCCGGCGCTGTAGGTCGCGTTCGCCGCCGCGAGGGTCATGCCGTGCCAGGACCGGGCGAACGACACCACCTCGTGCCCGCCGGTCACCAGCTTCGCCATCCGCAGCGCGGCCTCGTTGGCCTCCGCGCCGGTCGTCAGGAACACCGCCTTCTCCAGCGGCGCGGGCAGCGTGGCGACGAGCTCCGCGGCGAGGTCGAGGACCGGGCGGCTCAGCATCCCGCTGTGCAGGTGGTCGAGGGTCCCGACCTGCTCGCGGACCGTCGCGACGATCTCGGGGTGGGAGTGCCCGAGGATCGCGCTCATCTGGCCCGACGTGAAGTCGAGCAGCTCCCGGCCGTCCTCGGTGAACACCGAGCTGCCCGCCGCGCGGGCGATCACGTCCGGGGCGAAGGAGCCCCGGCCCGAGTACCGGATGAGCTGCTTCTCGTCGGCCACGCCTGCGCATGCTTCCCGACGACGGCCGGTGCGGGCCAGGGCTACCGCCGGGTCCGCCCTTGACCGTGCCGCGACGGCACGGTGTCCGCTGGTGCCATGACACCGCTGATCCCCGTCGAGGACCTCGTCTCCCCGCCCGAGCGCACCGGCGCGACCCTCTCGCCCGACGGCACGCGGATCTCCTTCCTCGCGCCGTGGAAGGAGCGGCTCAACGTGTGGGTCGCCGGGGTCGACGACCTCGACGGGGCCCGCTGCGTGACCGCCGACGACACCCGCAGCATCCTCGACCACCGCTGGGTCGACGACCGGTGGCTGATCTACTCGCAGGACAGCGCGGGGGACGAGCACTTCCACGTGTACCGCGTCGACCTCGCCGACCCGGACGCCCCGGTCGTCGACCTCACCCCGTTCCCCGGCGCCCGGGTCTTCGGCCACGACCTCCCGGTCACCCGCCCGGGCAAGCTCCTCGTGTCGATGAACCACCGGCGGCCCGACCGGATCGACCTGTGCGAGATCGACGTCGCCACCGGGGACCTGACCGTGCTCGTGCCCGGCGACGGGACCTTCGGCGCCACGATGGTCGGGCCCGACGACGACGTGTACGGCATCGGCCAGGACGACGAGGGCAACTGGACGGTCGAGCACCGCGCCCCCTCCGGCGACGTCCGGACGATCGCCGTCCTCGACGCCGCCGATCACCCCACCGGCCCGTTCCCGACGACGCTGACCCCCGACGGCACCGGGCTGTGGATCGCCCGGCACGGCCACACCGACCGGTTGCGGCTGGTGCACCTCGACCTCGCGAGCGGGGTCGAGACCGAGGTCGCGGGCCATCCGGAGCACGACCTGGATACCCGGGGCCAGGTCTTCCCGACGTTCCCGTCGCCGCTCGTCCGCGACCGCGGCGGCGAGCTGCTCGGGGTGCGCTACTCCCGCGAGCGCCAGGTGATCGTGCCGGTCGACGACCGGTTCGCGGCGGTGCTCGAGCGCCTCGGGGCCCTCTCGGACGGCGACCTCGGCGCGATCTCGACCGACACCGACCGCCGGCGCTGGCTGGTGTCGTTCGTCCACGACCGGGAGTGGGGCGCGACCTGGCTCTACGACCACGCCACCGGGGACGCCCGGCTGCTCTTCCGCTCCCACCCGCACCTCGACCCCGACGACCTCGCGCCGACCACCCCGGTGACCGTCCGCGCGCGCGACGGGCGCGACCTGCCGTCGTACCTGACGATGCCCCTCGACGCCGGCGACGGTGCGGTCCCGATGGTGCTGGTGCCCCACGGCGGGCCGTGGACCCGCGACGCCTGGGGGCACGACCCGGTCGCCCAGCTGTTCGCCAACCGCGGCTACGCGGTGCTGCAGGTCAACTTCCGCGGCTCGACCGGCTTCGGACGGGCGCACATGCAGGCCGCGATCGGTGAGTTCGCGGGCGCCATGCAGGACGACCTGGTCGACGCCGTGCAGTGGGCCGTCGCGCAGGGCCACGCCGACCCGGCGCGGGTGGCGATCTTCGGCGGCTCGTACGGGGGCTACGCCGTGCTGACCGGGGTCACGCGCGACCCGACCCTGTTCGCCGCGGCCGTCGACTACGTCGGCATCTCGAACCTCGCGACGTTCATGCTGGCGCTGCCCGAGGCGATCCGGCCGGCCCTGCACGACAACTGGCACGCCTACGTCGGCGACCCGGAGGACCCGGCCGCGTACGCGGACATGATCGAGCGCTCGCCGATCACCCACGCCGACCGGATCGTCACGCCGCTCATGGTGTTCCAGGGCGCGAACGACGTGCGGGTGCCGCAGTCGGAGTCCGACACGATCGTCGAGTCCCTGCGCCGCCGCGGCGTCGAGGTCGCCTACCGGGTCTACGCCGACGAGGGCCACATCTTCAGCCAGACCGAGAACCTCGTCGACATGTTCCGCGCGACCGAGCGCTTCCTCGCCGAGCACCTGGGCGGGCGCACCGCCTGACAGTCCGTCGGTCCCGAGGGAGTCGCCTCGCACCCGGCGAGGGCTCGGCGAGGGCTCGGCGAGGTGCATGACGACTCCCTCGCGGCCGCCCCCGCGACAGAGGACAGCGCGACCGGCGCGGCGCGTGGCGTTGCGCCCCGCACACGGCCGGCGAGGTCGACGCCGGGACGACCCGGCGTTGCGTGCCGCAACGCGGGCAGAGCCACGCGCGTCGTCGGCCGACCGTGTGCGTCGCGCAACGCTCCGGCCGGCCGGACCACCCCGACCTGGGGTGTCCCGGCGCGACCCCCAGACACAGAGAAGGGGCCACCGGACCCCGGTGACCCCTCTGACCCGCTCGTTCGTGTGTGCGCCCGAAGGGATTCGAACCCCTAACCTTCTGATCCGTAGTCAGATGCTCTATCCGTTGAGCTACGGGCGCAGGTACTTCAGTTGTACGGCAGGCTAGTCGCCCGCCGCAGCGGAGGCTCCGGGATTTGAACCCGGGATGGGGGGTTACCCCAAACCGCATTAGCAGTGCGGCGCCATAGACCAGACTAGGCGAAGCCTCCCGTGGCCCTGGGGCCCACCGGGAGAAGACATTACACGGGCCCCGCGACCGCTTTCACGGGCACCCCCACCCCCGGAGACACCTTCCCGGGAGCTTTCGGTTGCGCGCAATGTGACACGTGCACACCTCCGCATGGCCCCGCGGACCGCCCGGGTAGCCGACGGCCAGGCGATACGAGGAGGACACGCAGTGAAGGCCACTCTCATCTACGGCGCAGGCGACATCCGGGTCGAGGAGGTCCCCGACCCGAGGATCGAGAACCCGACCGAGGCGATCGTCCGGATCACGCACTCCTGCATCTGCGGCTCGGACCTCTGGCCCTACAAGAGCGCCGAGGCCGGCGACACGGGCTCGCGCATCGGCCACGAGTTCATCGGCGTGGTCGAGGAGACCGGGTCCGACATCAGCCGCCTGCAGAAGGGCGACCTCGTCGTCGCCCCGTTCTTCTACGCCGACGGCACGTGCGAGTACTGCCGGGCCGGCCTCACCACCGCGTGCCCCAACGGCAGCGCGTGGGGCGCCGAGACCGACGGCGGCCAGGGCGAGGCGGCCCGCGTGCCCTTCGCCGACAACTCCCTGATGAAGCTCGACGTCCCGCAGGACTCCGAGCTCATGCCGAGCCTGCTGACGCTGTCCGACGTGTTCGGCACCGGCCACCACGCCGCGGTCTCCGCGCGGGTCGAGCCGGGCAAGGACGTCGTCGTGGTCGGCGACGGCGCGGTGGGCCTGCTGGGCGTGCTGGCCGCGAAGCGCCTCGGCGCCGAGCGCATCGTCCTGATGGGTCACCACAAGGACCGCACCGACCTCGGTCGCGAGTTCGGCGCCACCGACGTGGTCGCGGAGCGCGGCGAGGAGGGCGAGCAGAAGGTGCGCGACATCCTCGGCACCGACGGCGCCCACTCGACCATCGAGGCCGTGGGCTACGACCAGTCGCTCTCGACCGCGCTGAACGTGACGAAGCCGGGCGGCTTCGTCGGGATCGTCGGCGTCCCGCAGAGCGGCACGATCCCGAACGCCGGGCGCAAGTTCTCGGCCAACATCACCGTGGCCGGCGGCGTCGCCCCGACGCAGGCCAACATGCACGAGCTCCTGCCCGACGTGATGGACGGGAAGATCCAGCCCGGCCGGGTCTTCGACCGGACCATCGGCCTCGACGAGGTGCCCGAGGGCTACCGCGCGATGAACGACCGTGAAGCCCTCAAGGTCCTCGTCCGGCCGTAGAGGTGCGCTCCGCGCTTGTGAGCAGTAATCCGTGCCCTGGCACGGAGTAGTGCTCACAGGTGCTCACCTCCGGAGCAACCTCAGCAGCGCGGGCGGCCTGCCCCCGTAGCCCTCGGCCTCGAAGGCCGCGACGGCGATCCGGGGCAGGTCGCGCACCGCGTCGAACACCAGGAACCGCGGCACCCACGTCGGCGCGAACCGGGCGTTGAACCGGTAGAGCGTCTCGATCTGCCACCAGCGCGACGCGATCCGCAGCAGGCGGGCCCAGAGCCGCGCGACGGGGCCCGCGCCGATCCGCTCCCCCCGCTCCAGGGCCGAGCGGAACACCGCGAAGTTCAGCGACACCCGGTCGACGTCCAGCGCCCGGCAGGCCGCGAGCAGGTCGGTGATCAGCAGCTCGTTGAGCCCGTTCTCGGTCACGGCGGGGTCGCGGATCATGAGGTCGAGCGAGAGCCCCTCGGTGCCCCAGGGCACGAACTGCAGCAGCCCGCGCGGCTGCCCGTCCTCGACGGCCACCACGACGACGGCCTCCGGGTCGGCCCGGGCGTCGCCCACGCGGGAGAGCGCCATGGAGAACCCGCGCTCGTCGGGCCCGCCGCGCCACTGCTCCACCTTGGCGCGCAGCTCGACGAGTTCGTCGGCGGGAACGTCGCGGACGCGGCGCACCGTCGTCTCGTAGCCCGCGCGCTTGATGCGGGACACGGCCTGGCGCACGGTGCGCATCGCGCGGCCCTGCAGGGAGAACGTGGCGACGTCGACGATCGCCTCATCCCCGAGCTCGAGCGCGTCGAGCCCGGCCTCCCGTGACCAGACGCGGGCCCCGGTCTCCGAGCAGCCGAGGACCGCGGGGACCCAGCCGTGGCGCCGGCACACCGTCACGAACCCCTCGATCGCGCCCGGCCACGCCTCGACGTCGCCGACCGGGTCGCCGGAGGCGAGGGCCACGCCCGCCACCACCCGGTAGGCGACGGCCGCCTTGCCCGACGAGGAGAACACCACGGCCTTGTCGCGGCGCAGCGCGAAGTAGCCGAGCGAGTCGGCGCGGCCGTGGCGCTCGAGCAGCCCGCGGATGCCGGCGTCCTCGTCGGGGGTGAGCTCCGGGCGCGGTTCGGCCGAGCGCAGCAGGAAGTATCCGCCCACCAGCACCGTGACGATGCCGAAGGTGAGGCCGACGGCGGAGGTGAGGTCGTCGTACCAGGGGAACCGGAACTCGACCGGCCCCTCGACGCCGATCAGCGACAGCAGCGAGTGCAGCAGCCGCTCCCCGACCGAGGGGCGCCCGACGAGGAACGACGGCCGCACCAGCAGCAGCATCGCGCTGACGATCACCCAGCCCGCGACGATCAGCTGCACCACCAGCCGAATGGCGACCCCCCGACCGACCGGGTCGGGGACCGCGTCGAACTCGCGGCGGGTCACGACCAGGCCGACCAGCAGGACGATCGCGACCACCAGCGGCGCGACCGGATGTCGCCCCAGCAGGTGCGACCCGACGATCACCACGCACAGCAGGACCGCCAGCTGCCAGGCCCGCCGCTTGCGTCGACGCAGGCCCGTGGCGAGCAGGATCAGCCCGACGCCGGCCGTGGCGAGGACGACCGTGCCGACGAGGGAGGCCTCCACCGGCAGGCCGAACCACGCCGCGGGCTCCAGCCGTTTCCGGGCGGACGGCGCGAAGATCGAGATGATGGAGAGCAGCCCGACGATCCGCGCGGACCAGACGACGACGCGGGCGATCCGCGTCCGTCGGCGCCGCTCGCGCCGGACGTGGCCCTCGTTCCGCTCGTCGGACGCCGCCGGCGCCGACCCCGTCTCCCTCGTCACCGCATGTGCGCGTCGAACCAGTTGAGCACCCGGCTGCGGGCCTCCACGCTCGTCCCCTCCTCGGCGGCCTCGTCCATCGGGTCGGACCTGATCGGGGTGTCGGAGTCGTCGAAGCGGTGCTCCGCGGCCGGGTAGACCACGACGTCGACCACCGCGCCCGAGGCGTGGGCGGCCTCGCGCAGCCGGTCGACGTCGGCGGAGTCGACCGGGTCGCCCGACTCGCCGTAGAGGCCGAGCCACGGGCACGTCAGCTCGCCGACCACGTCGAGCAGCGCCGGGAGCCCGTCGGCCAGGGGCCGCTGCACCCCGGCGGCGGCCACGGTCACCGCCGCGCCCAGCGTCCGCTGCGAGGCGACGACGAGGGCGGCGGTCGCCCCCAGGTCGAAGCCCAGGACGCCCATGCGGTCGGCGGACACGCCGTGGTGGGCCAGCCAGCCGAAGGAGGCGTCCGAGTCGGTCAGCACGGACTCGCCGGAGACCACGTCGGCCGAGCCGGTGCCGTGGAACAGGTCGGGGGCGACCGTCAGCCAGCCCTCGCCGGCCAGGCCGGCCACGATGGCCTCGGTGCGCTCGGTGACCCCGCGGGAGGAGTGCAGCACGACGATGCCGCCGCGGACCGGCGCACCCTCCGGCTCGCCGACGGTCACCGCGAGCTCGGTGTCGTCGACCAGCGGGATCATCTCCGTACGGGTCGTCATGGGCAGCAGCCTTCCATGCCGTGACGTCGGCGCACCGTACGGATCTGCCGGGCCGCACGCCGCATTACGGTGGGTGCGTGAGCAGCCCGACGCCCCTGCGTCCCGATCTGTCCGCTCTGCCCGCCTACGTCGCCGGTCGCACCGTCGCCGGGGCGGTCAAGCTCGCGAGCAACGAGGTCGCGCTCCCCCCGCACCCGCACGTGCAGCAGGCCGTCGCCGAGGCCGTGGCGCTCGGCAACCGCTATCCCGACATCACCGTCAGCGCCCTCTCCCACCGGCTCGCCGACCACCTCGGGGTGGCCCCGGAGCGCATCGCGGTGGGGTGCGGGTCGGTGGCGCTGTGCGGGCAGCTCGTGTCGGCGGTCTGCTCGCCGGGCGACGAGGTCGTGTTCGCGTGGCGCTCCTTCGAGGCCTACCCGATCGTCTCGGTGATCGGGCACGCGACGCCCGTGCCGGTCCCGAACACCGCGGCCCACGGGCACGACCTCGAGGCGATGCTGGCGGCGGTCACCGACCGCACGCGCCTGCTCTTCGTCTGCAACCCGAACAACCCCACCGGCACCGCGCTGCGTCGCGCCGAGCTGGTCGACTTCCTCGCGCGGGTCCCCGAGCACGTGCTGGTGGTGCTCGACGAGGCCTACCGCGAGTTCGTCTCCGACCCCGACGTGCCCGACGCCCTCACCCTGCTCGACGCGCACCCGCACGTCGTCGTCCTGCGCACCTTCTCCAAGGCCCACCGGCTCGCGGGGCTGCGCGTCGGCTACGCGGTGGGCCCGGCCGACCTGGTGGCGGCGCTGAGGAGCGTGTCGGTGCCGTTCTCGGTCTCGAGCCCCGCCCAGGCCGCCGCGATCGCCGCCCTCGACGTGCTCGGCGAGCTGGAGGCCGACGCCCGGGCGACCGCGGAGGAGGTGGGCCGGATGGCCGCGGCGCTGCGGTCGGCCGGCTACGAGGTGCCCGAGACGCAGGCCAACTTCGTCTGGCTCCCGCTGGGTGACCGGACGCAGGACTTCGTCGCGCACGCACTCGACCACAAGGTCGTCGTGCGGGGCTTTCACCCCGACGGCGTGCGCGTCTCCGCCGGCGCCCCCGAGGAGAACGACCTGTTCCTGGCGGCCGCGGCCGCCTTCTCCTGACGAACCTTCAACTGGCGACGCCTCGTGAGCACCCGGTGGGCCGGGCGCTCGACGAGGCGGGTCAGCAGCCAGCCGAGCAGGAAGGCCAGCGCGACGACGCCGAGGAGCCGCGCCCAGCCGGTCACGCCCAGGTAGTCCTGCGCGAGCCAGGCGAAGAAGTAGCCGATCTGCTGGTTCAACAGGTAGACGCCGTAGGAGACGCCCGCCGCCCAGCCGATGATCCGCGGCAGCGGGCCGACGCGCAGGAAGTCCCAGTCGGGGCCGAGCGTCGCGGCGGCCACCAGCAGGCAGGCGATCGCGAGGACGATCGCCGAGTCGACGTCGGGGGTGATGATCGCCTCGGCGAGCACGCCGGCCGCGGTGATCGCGGCGAGGTGGGTCAGTGAGATCCGGCGCCGGCTCGCCATCCACATCGCCAGGCCGATCGCGAAGAGCTGCCAGCGCCAGATGACGAAGCCGTCGACGACGACCGCGAGCCAGCCGGTCGCGAAGGTCGAGAGCAGCACCGGGGTGACCACCCCGGCCCACGCGAGCAGCGGCAGGGCGGCCGGGCGGCGCCAGAAGTCCCGGCCGAGGACCCCCACCGTGATCGCGACGAGCGAGAACACCCCGAGCTGCAGCGGCAGCGTCCAGTAGGAGTGGTCCATGTAGGTCACGGCCGGGTCGAAGCTCTGGACGAGCAGCAGGTTCCCGACGAGGTCGCGCACGCCGGGGCGCCAGTAGCCGTAGTCGGCGGCGAGGAGCGTGGCGCCGTAGGTGATCAGCACCGCGACGAGGTAGGCCGGCAGCAGGCGGGCCAGGCGCTGCCACCACCAGCGCCCCGGAGGGCGCCTGGCGACGGTGACGCAGACGAAGAAGGCCGAGACCACCATGAGCGTGTTCGCGCCCGCCTCGACGCCCCAGGTGAACGGGGGCGGCGCCAGCCACGGCATCACGCCCTGGGCGGTGTAGGTCGCGTGCTGCACCACCACCGACACCACCGCGAGCACGCGGATGACGTCCCAGGAGATGCGGCGCTCGCCCGACGAGGCCGGCTGCAGCAGGCGCCCACCGGGGGCGGCACTGCTCCGCGGCGGGGCGGCGGCCGGTCGCTCGTCGAGGATGGTCATCGCGGCCGGACGCTACGGAGGGCTTCTGAGTGGTCGCTGAGAGCTTCCTGCGTGGCGGGTGAGCAGCCGCCCCGGACGGGTGACGTCGGCCGCACCGGCATCGTCGTGAAAGCGGGACGAGTCGGGTACCAGGCTGCCGTGCGGACGATGCGGCTCTCCCCGGTCTCCGATCCGGCGGGCGACCTGGCCGAGATCGCCGGTCTCGACCTGAATTACGACCCCTCCACCACGAGCGGGCGCGGCTGGCACCACGACCGGCTGCGGCACCCCCTCGGGGTCGAGGAGCCGGGCGACCCCGAGCCCGACGGCCCCTGGGCCGTCGCGTGCGCCCTCGTACACGACTACGAGTTCGCCGACCGCCACATCATGTCGGCGCTGTTCCACGCGAACGCGCCGCTCGAGGGACGGAACATGCTGCTCGAGGGACGCTTCCTCGTGCTGCGCTTCCCGATGGGCGTGCGGGTCGACGCGGTGGTCGACGAGACGCGGGCCCGGGCCGACGGCACCTCCGAGCGGGTCTGGGGCTGGAGCTACCGGACGCTGGGGCGCCACCTGGAGCGCGGGCGACTCGTCTACGAGGTCGTGAAGAACACGACGACGGGCCGGGTCGAGTTCGTCATCACGGGCGTGTCGTCGCGGGCGAAGATCCCGAACCCGGTGATCGCGCTCGGGTTCGGCGTCTTCGGGCGGACCACCCAGTGGCGGTTCTACCGCGCGGCGGCCCGCAAGCTCGAGGAGCGCGTGCGCCACGTGCTCGAGGGCGGCGACCGCCCGGTCCCCGACCCCGTCGGCCCCGGCGACGTGGTCCGCGCCCCCTCGCGCTAGACCGGCACCGACTCCTCGTCGGGAACCCAGCGCAGGACGTCGCCGGGCTGGCAGTCCAGGACCGTGCAGATCGCGTCGAGCGTGGTGAACCGCACCGCCTTCGCGCGGCCGTTCTTGAGCACCGCGACGTTCGCCGGCGTGATGCCGACCGCCTCGGCGAACTCGGCGACCGACATCTTCCGCCGGGCGAGCAGCACGTCGAGGTCGACGACGATCGCCATCAGACGACCTCGTCGATCTCGCGCCGCAGCCGCGTCGCCGTGGCGAGCAGCCCCTTCATGACCACCATGAGCAGGACGAACGCCACCCCGGCCAGACCGATGCCGATCCCGATCCCGCCGAGGCCCGGGGCGTCGTCGACCTGGCCCGCGTGGACGCACAGCGCCCCCATCAGCAGCGCGGCCGCGAGCCCGCCCCCGGCGATGACGTCGACCCAGCGGAACGCGCTCTCGTCGAAGATCACGTCGCGCCGCACCCGCGACAGCAGCACCCAGATCGCGACGAGGGCGACCTCGGCGCAGGCGACCGCCGCGACGGCGACGACCGCGTAGGCCGCGGCCAGGGCCGGGACGCCCTGGGTCGCGACCACGACCAGGATCGTCGTCTGCGCAGCGAGGGCACCGAGGACCAGCACGACGAGCAGTGCCCGGAGGCAGGTGATGACCAGCGGTCTCATGTGTCGATAGTCGGTCGATTCCTATCGAAAGTCAATCGATACCACGACGGGTCAGCCTTCCGGGATCCACGAGCCGTGGAAGCCCGTCGGCACCCCGCGCGGCAGCGTCACCGCGGCGACGGTGCGAGTGACGTCGGTGGCGTCGAGGACCAGGAGTCGGGAGCCCGACCCGTCGGCCTGCGTGACGATCGTCAGCAGCCAGCCGTCGTCCTCGGCGCGCCCGGCCTGCTCCGACGGCACGAAGACCGCCTCGCCCGCCTTCACGTCGGGCCCCAGCTCGTGCGCCGCGGTCTCCCCGGTCTGCAGGTCCATCCGGACGACCGCGTTGGCCCGCGCCGTCGAGGTCACGGCGTACCGGTAGCGGGCCGAGCGCCCGACGCGCTCGGCGTCGAGCGTCGGGAACTCGACCGGCCGGTCGTGCAGCGGACCCTCGGTGACGGCGCCGGTGGCCGGGTCGAGGGTCCAGCGGTGCAGGCGTGCGACCCCGAGGTTCGCCGACTCCCCGGCCGGGTCGGCGCCCGAGGCCTTCGGCTTCTTCCCCGACCACGCCACCGCCATGTCGGCCGCGCCGTAGCGGGCGCCGTCGAGCACGATCCGCCCCGCCTCGTCCTCGTGGGCGGTGCCGACGTGGAAGACGTAGCAGGGGTCGATCTCGAACCAGCGGACCGTCGCCGCGGGATCGTCGTGACGCATGATCCCGAGGCGCGCGCCGTAGGACTCGTCCCAGGCGAACGGGAAGCCGGAGAACAGGCGGCGCTTCTGGAAGGTCAGCGGCAGGTCGAGCCAGACGACGTGGTTCTCCGTGATCGCCGCGTCGTGCATCAGCGTCGGCTTCGGCACCTTCACCGTGCGGCTCACGACGAGCTCGCCCGCGGCGGAGAGCCGGTGGTAGGTCAGGTAGGGCGGGACCGGCGAGTAGCCGTAGAAGTGCAGCTCCCCGGTCTCCGGGTCGGCCTTCGGGTGCGCCGTCATCGCGGTCTTGAGGCGCCCGCCGAAGTCGCACGGGCCCACCGTGTCGAGGTCGCGGTCGACCTCGTACGGCAGACCCTGCTCGACGAGGGCCAGCAGCTTGCCGCCGTGCTCGATGACGTGCGTGTTCGCGGGC
The DNA here is from genome assembly GCF_042653685.1 of Actinomycetospora atypica. NCBI lineage: Bacteria > Bacillati > Actinomycetota > Actinomycetes > Pseudonocardiales > Pseudonocardiaceae > Actinomycetospora > Actinomycetospora atypica. The sequence continues at coordinate 22,437 of NZ_JBHSIV010000009.1, forward strand.
ACCGCGGTGAGGTCGACCCCACGCCAGGTGAGGAACTTCCGGCCGGCCAGCGCTCCGGTGCGCACCCAGCGGTTGCGGTACCAGGAGGCGCGCCCGGCCTGCAGGCGCACGCCGTGGAGCATCCCGTGCCCGCGGAACCAGTGGGCCGGGTCGGCGCCGGGCAGCGGGTTGGGCCCGTTGCGGACGTACCGACCGTCGAGCTCCGGGGGCAGCGTGCCCTCGACGGGGAGGTCGACCGCATCGATCTCGTCGGGTACCGGGGCGTAGTGCCCGGCGAGGTGGGTCGGGCGGGTGTCCTCGACGGCGCTCAGGGCGGTCCTCTCCCACGATCGACGGCTGCCTCCCCAGAGTGCGCCGCCCCCGGCGCTCCCGCCGTCTGGGGTGGTGGTCGGCCCTGCCCCCGGTTGGCAGCGATGGCACATCGCTGACACTGGACGGCAGGGATCCGCCACTGTCGATCGATGGTCTCGACCGGTCAGGGGTGGTCGTCCGGGTCGACGAACGCCCGGACCAGGCCGTGCGGGGCGTCGTCGCCGAACATCAGCCGGTAGAGGCGCTCCCCGTCCGCCGCGGCCTCCGCCCCGCGCGGGAACAGGGCCTGCTCGTACTCGGCGAGCGCGGCCTCGACGTCGTCGCCATGGCGCGTGAGGGCCAGGCCGAGCTCGGCGCCGTCCTGCATCGCGAGGTTCGCGCCCTCGCCGTTCGGCGGCGCGAGGTGCGCGGCGTCCCCGACCAGGGTCACGCCCGGCACCCGCTCCCACCGGTGCCCGACCGGCAGGGTGTTCAGCGGGCGCAGCACCGGCGCGGTGTCGCTGTCGGTGATCAACGACGTGAGCTCCGGGGCCCAGCCGTCGAACTCCGCCACGACCCGCGCAGTGACCTCGGCGCGGTCGGCGAAGTCGATCGCGGCGAACCACTCCTGCGACCGGGCGAGGGCGACGTAGGCGTGCAGCGTGCCGCCCGCCTCCCGGTGCGCCTGGATGCCCTTCCCCGGCGCGGGTGCCAGGAGCGAGCCACCCCCGACGACCGCCGCGGCCGCGGGATGCCGGGCGTCGCCGTCGTGGAGGTAGGTCTCGACGAAGGAGTGGCCGACGTAGGTGGGCGTGGCGTCGGAGAGCAGCGGCCGGACCCGGGACCACGCCCCGTCGGCGCCCACCAGCAGGTCGGTCTCGATCGTGCTGCCGTCCGTGAAGGCGACCTCGTGGCGGCCCTCGCCGAGGGCGCGCACCCCGCTGACCTTGTGCCCCCACCGGACCGTGCCCTCGGGGAGCGACTCGATCAGGAGCCGCCGCAGGTCGCCGCGCTGCACCTCGGGGCGCCCACCCCCGCCCTCGTCCGCCTCCTCGTAGAGGACGGTGCCGTCGGGCCCGACGATGCGCATCGCCTCGCGGCCCTCGAGGACGAGCGCGCGGAACTGCTCGGTCAGGCCGGCCGCCGCGAGCGCCGGCTGCCCGTTCTCCTCGTGGATGTCGAGCATGCCGCCCTGCGCCCGGGCGCCCGGTGAGGGTTCGGCCTCGTAGACCGTGGCCGGGACTCCGTGGACGTGCAGGACGCGGGCGAGGACGAGCCCTCCGAGCCCGGCTCCGACGATCGTGACGTGCATGGCGACTCCTCTGACTGGAATGACGTTCCACCACGATGGAACCGTGTTCCAGCCATGTCAAGATGAGGCATGGCACGCCGCACCGAGGCCCTCTCGCGCGAGCGCATCGTCGACGCCGCCGTCGAGCTGCTCGACACCGTCGGCGAGGGCGGTCTGACGTTCCGGGCGCTCACCGAGCGCCTCGCCACGGGCGCCGGGGCGATCTACTGGCACGTGGCGAACAAGGGCGAGCTGCTCACCGCGGCAACCGACGCCGTCGTCGGGACCGCCCTGGCAGCGGAACCCGACGGGGCATCACCACCCGACCGGGTCCGGGCCGTCGCCCTCGCCCTCTTCGACGCGGTCGACGACCACCCCTGGATCGCGGCGCAGCTCTCCAGAGGGTCCGGGCAGGTGACGACCCCGCGGATCCTCGAGAGCCTCGGCCGCCAGGTCCGGGCGATGGGCGTGCCGCGGTCCGAGTGGTTCTCGGTGTCGACGGCACTGGTGCAGTACGTCGTCGGCGCGGCGACCCAGAACGCCGTGAACGGGACGCTGCCGGGGCCGAGTACGTCGCGGGAGGAGCTGCTCGGCGCCGTGGCGGAGCGGTGGGAGGAGCTCGATCCCGAGGAGTGGCCGTTCACCCGGGCGATCGCCGGGCAGATGCGTGTCCACGACGACCGCGAGCAGTTCCTGGCCGGGCTCGACCTCGTCCTGACGGGCATCGCGGCGCTCCACCCGGGGACATGATCAGAACGTCAGTGGCGACACGCCCGAGCAGAGCTGCGACACGCCCCAGAAGTTCGGGTCGGGCTCGCTCAGACCCAGCTGGCGACCCCGCCGTGACCCGAGCACGTTCCCGACCTGTGCTGGGAGAAGCTCCAGGTCCCGTCCTTGCACTTCGCTGACGCGCCGGCGGGCTGCGCGGCCGCCGCGACGGGGCGCTGGACCTGGTTCCCGTCCACGTTGGTGTAGGTGCTGCCGAGGGCGTTGCCGCCACTGCTCGCGCCGGGCAGGCCCGCGGTCTTCCGAGGCGCTGCCGGGACGGCGTAGGCGGGTCGGGGCGTGGCAGCTCGGACGATCGGTCGTGCCACCGGAGCCGGTGGCAGGGCGGCGACCGCCCGCGGGGCGGGGACGGGGGCAGGAGCAGGAGCAGGGACGACCGGGCTCGAGGACGGGGTCGTCGCGGGAGTCGCGCTCGCGCTCAGAGGAGCAGACGCCGCCACCGTCGCCGCCGGGGGCGCGGCCGCCGGGACCGCGGAGACGAGAACGCCGAAGAGCAGGACGACGCCGGCCGCCGCGTAGCCGATTCCGCGGGCCGCCCCTCGGAGACGCCACGAGGACCAGGCGAAGATCGCGACGGGAAGCAGGAACATCCACCACAGCACGCGGACGACAGGGTGCCAGTGCAGCTGCCGCGCGTGCGTGGTCCCCAGCAGCCCGGGACGGTGCGTTCGAATGACCGTCGTCGGGGCGTCGTCGTGGTCGTTCCCTCGCGCCGCGTTCTGCGACATGTTCCTCCTCGGTCGGTACGCGAGGGAGAGCGCGTCGAGCAGGCTTGTTGTTACGGCAACCAACCATTCGGACCAGCAGGGCGTCCACGCGGCACGGATGATCGGCGCACACCGGAAGAAGACGGACGCCCGCGTTCTCCGTCGGGCGTTGACCGTCGATCAGCGCGAGTGTGAGGGACCGTTCGGTCCGCGCCCAGTTCCTCCACACGGAGGTCGATCATGGTCGGCCATGGCGGAAGCGGGGGGATTCGAACCCCCGGTCCGGTTAGGGACGTCCGCTTTCAAGGCGGGTGCAATCGGCCGCTCTGCCACGCTTCCGCCGGTCAGGCTAGGCGACGGAGGCGGCCCTCGTCAGGACAGCCCCAGCACCTGCGAGTGGCGCCATCCTGACGTCAGATGTCAGCCCTGTGCCATTGCTGGCCAGCCAGGGCACCGCCGGCTCTACGGACGGAGCTTCTCGTTCATCCGCTCGAAGACGTCGCCGAGCACGCGGCGCTCGTCGTCGTCGAGCAGGTCGACGAAGTGCTCGCGCACGCCGCGCAGGTGGTCGGGCGCCGCGCGCTCGAGGCGGGCGAAGCCCTCGGGGGTGAGGACGGCGAACACGCCGCGGCCGTCGGAGTCGCAGACCTCGCGGCGGACCAGGCCCTCGCCCTCGAGGCGCGCGACCTGGTGGGAGAGCCGCGACTTGGACGCGACGACCTCCTCGGCGAGCGAGGTCATCCGCTGACGGTGGTCGGTCTTCTCGGAGAGCCGGACGAGGATCTCGTAGTCGGCGAACGACAGGCCGTGCTGGTCGGACAGCTCACGGCCGAGCCGGCCGAGGAGGAGGGCCTGCGCGGCGATGAAGTTCCGCCAGGCACGCCACTCCTCGGCGTCGAGCCAGCGAGGCTCCTCCGAGGTGGACATCTGCCCATCGTATCGGTAAGCAAGCGCTTGTCATCGCGCCTTGTGCAGGCTGGGAGGTGGAGGTCTAGCGTCCGCCGTCGTGCATGCGATCTCCATCCGGGAGCCCGGTGGCCCCGACGTCCTGACCTGGACCGAGCAGCCCGACCCCGAGCCCGGCTCGGGCGAGGTCGTCCTCGACGTCGTCGCCGCGGGGGTGAACCGCGCCGACGTGATGCAGCGCCAGGGCAACTACCCGCCGCCGAAGGGCGCCTCGGAGCTGCCGGGCCTCGAGTGCTCGGGCCGGGTCAGCGAGGTGGGCCCCGGGGTGAGCGGCTGGAACGTCGGCGACGAGGCCTGCGCGCTGCTCGCGGGCGGCGGCTACGCGGAGAAGGTGGCCGTGCCGGCGGCGCAACTGCTGCCAGTGCCGGCCGGGGTGTCGCTCGCCGACGCGGGCGGGCTGCCCGAGGTGGCGTGCACGGTGTGGTCGAACCTCGTCCTCGCGGCCGGGCTGCGCTCCGGGGAGACGCTGCTGGTGCACGGCGGCAGCGGCGGGATCGGGACGCACGCGATCCAGGTGGGCAAGGCCCTCGGCGTCACCGTGATCGCCACGGCCGGGCACGACGACCGCCTGCAGGTCTGTCGCGACCTCGGCGCCGACGTCGCCCTCGACTACCACGGCGACCTCGTCGAGGCGGTCAAGGAGGCGACCGACGGACGCGGGGTCGACGTCATCCTCGACCACATCGGCGCGCGGAACCTCGACATGAACCTCGACTCGCTCGCCGACGGCGGCCGGATGATGGTCATCGGGCTCATGGGCGGCGCCAAGGGCGAGATCAACCTGGCCAAGATGCTGACCCGACGACTCTCGGTGGCGGCCACCTCGCTGCGGGGCCGCCCGACCGACGGGTCGCACGGCAAGGGCGCGATCGTCTCGGCGGTGCGGACCGACCTGTGGCCGCTGGTGGAGTCGGGCCGGGTGCGCCCGATCGTCCACGAGCGGGTCCCGATGCCGGAGGCCGCGCGGGCGCACCAGCTGATGGACGACGGCGGCGTCGTCGGGAAGGTCGTCCTCGAGGTGCCGTAGGCCCGTGAGCACTAGTCCGTGTCGGGGCACGGATCAGTGCGCACGAGCGCGCAGCGCACCTACAGGCGCGACAGCGCACCTATCAGCGCGTCCACGTCGGCCCGCGACGTGTAGTGGGCGAGCCCGACCTTGACGACCCCGCCGATCTCGGCCCCGCCGATCACCTCGAGCGCGCCCTGGTCGCCGGGGTCGATGAGGACGCAGACGCCCTGGTCGGCGACCCGCTCGGCCACCTCCTGCGCGGTCCGCCCGGCCAGGACGAACGCGACGGTGGGGATCCGGCGGGCGGGGTCGCCGAGCACGCTGACGCCGGGCAGGAACCGCAGCTCCGAGACGAGGTGCGCCATGAGGTCGTCGTGCTGGGCGCGCAGCGAGGACATCGAGGTGAGGATGCGGTCGCGCCGGGAGCCGGTGGCGCGGTCGTCGAGCTCGGCGAGGTGGTCGACCGAGGCGACGAGGCCGGCGAGCAGCGCGACGGGCGCGTCGCCGACCTCGAGGCGCTCGGGCCCGCGGGCGGCGGCGTCGAAGGAGACGGCGGGCAGGCGGTCGAGCAGCTCCGGGGTGCGGAACACCAGGGCCCCGACCGACGGACCGCCCCAGGCGCCGGCGGAGAGCACCATGACGTCGGCGCCCATGGTCTCGAGGTCGAGCGGCAGGTAGGGCGCGGCCGCGCTCGCGTCGACGACCATGAGCGGCTCGATCCCCGTGGCCGGGGCGGGCAGGGCGTGCACCTTGCGGGCGATCGCCGCGATCTCGGTGCGGGTGCCAAGGTGGCTGCACGCCGCGGTCACGGTGACGACGCGGGTGCGCGGGCCGAGGAGGTCGTCGTACTGCCAGCTCGGCAGCTCGCAGGTCTCGATGTCGACCTCGGCGGTGCGCAGCACCCCACCCACCCGCGAGCAGGCCCGGGCCCAGGGGGTGACGTTCGCGCGGTCGTCGAGCCGGGACACCACCACCTCGTCACCGAGGGCCCACGACGACGAGAGCGTGTCGGCCAGGCGCTCGAGCAGCCCGGCCGCCGACGCGCCGAGCACCACGCCCTTGGGCTCGGCACCGACGAGGTCGGCGATCGCGCGGCGCGCCGCGTCGACGATCGCGCCGCCGCGCTGGGAGGCCGGGAAGACCCCGCCGGGCGGGGAGACCGGGGCCCGGAGCGCGGAGGACACGGCGGTCGCCACCTGCTCGGGAACCTGCATGCCGGCCGGGGCGTCGAGGTGGACCCATCCGTCGCCGAGCGCGGGGACCTGGCCCCGTACCCGCGCGACGTCCACCGTCATGCTCCAGTACGGTACGTCGGCTCCGCCGTGTAGCCGAGGGTGGTCCGGAGAGTGCCCGAACGGCCGATCGGGGCATCCGCGAGGATGAGCCCCATGAGCGAGCAGCCCGAGCCGTCGGCCGGGGACCAGGTGATGATCGTCGGACCGGACGGCAAGCCGGTCGGGACCGTGCGGATGCCCGGCGAGACCGCCGCCGAGGAGCCCGACGAGGGCCGGGAGAACATCTCCGGCGCCGTCGAGGAGCCGGCGAAGGTGATGCGGATCGGCACGATGATCAAGCAGCTGCTGGAGGAGGTCCGGGCCACCGAGCTCGACGACGCCAGCCGCCGGCGGCTCAAGGAGATCCACGCGTCGAGCCTCGCCGAGCTCGAGTCGGCGCTCTCACCGGAGCTGCGCGAGGAGCTCGCCCGCATCATCGCCCCGTTCGACGGCGAGGACACCCCCACCGACGGCGAGCTGCGCATCGCCCAGGCCCAGCTCGTCGGCTGGCTGGAGGGCCTCTTCCACGGCATCCAGACCGCGCTGGTCGCCCAGCAGATGGCCGCCCGGGTGCAGCTCGAGCAGATGCGCCGCGGGCTCCCCGCGAGTGGTGGGGCGGCCGCGGGCGGCGCCGGGACCGGGGGGACGACCGGCCAGTACCTCTGAGGCGCCCGAGTACGCTCACGCCCCGTGGCCGTCCCTGCACTCGCGCGCCCTGGCGCCGACGAACCGTCGGACCGGGACGCCACGGCGGCCGAGAAGCTGCACGGGGCCTCGCCCCGGTCGTGGCGGCGGGCCTTCGCCGACATCAACGCGGCGATCGCGCAGCGCGAGCTGTGGGGCCACCTCGGCTGGCAGGACATCAAGCAGCGCTACCGGCGCTCGACGATCGGCCCGCTGTGGATCACCATCAGCATGGCCGTGACGGCGGCGGCGCTGGGCGGGCTGTACTCGCAGCTGTTCGGGCAGCCGATCGGCACGTTCATGCCGTACGTGACCGTCGGCTTCATGATCTGGTACTTCATCAGCGCCTGCGTGCTGGAGGGGACCGAGACCTTCATCGCCAACGAGGGCCTCATCCGGTTCCTGCCCGCCCCGCTGATGATCTACGTGTTCCGCACGGTGTGGCGCCAGATCCTCTTCTTCGCCCACAACGTCGTCGTCTACGTGATCGTGCTGGCGATCTTCTTCGGCCAGCTCGACGAGCCGTACCGGATGATCAATCGGCTGAGCGACGGCACGATGGGGGTCCTGCACCCCGGCCTGTCCTGGACGGCGCTGCTCGCGATCCCGGCCTTCGTCGTGATCGTCGCGAACGGGCTCTGGGTCACGCTGCTGTTCGGCATCATCGCCACCCGGTTCCGGGACATCCCGCCGGTGGTCTCGAGCTTCATGCAGCTCTTCTTCACCATGACGCCGATCATCTGGACGCCCGACCTGCTGCGCGGCGGCGAGCCCGGCAGCGCGAAGGCGATCGTCGAGCAGCTGGCGAAGCTGAACCCCTTCTACCACTTCATCGAGATCTTCCGGGCGCCGCTGGTGGGCCAGGTGCAGAGCTGGACGCACTGGGCCGTCGTCGGCGTGATCACCGTGGTGGGCTGGACGCTCGCCCTGATCGCGCTGCGCAACTACCGTTCCCGCGTCGCGTACTGGGTGTGAGCAACATGGTCTCGATCGACGTCCAGGACGCGAGCGTCGACTTCCCGATCTTCGACGCCAAGAACCGGTCGCTCAAGAAGTCCGTGCTCGGGCGCGCGGGCGGGCGGATCACCGAGTCGAAGGTGCCGGTGGTCGAGGCCCTGCGCGACATCTCGCTCTCGCTCTCCGAGGGCGACCGCGTCGGCCTCGTCGGGCACAACGGCGCGGGCAAGTCGACCCTGCTGCGCCTGCTCGCGGGCATCTACGAGCCGACCCGCGGCCGAGCGCGCATCCGAGGGCGGGTGGCCCCGGTCTTCGACCTCGCCGTCGGCATGGACCCGGAGATCTCCGGGCTCGAGAACATTCTCATCCGCGGGCTCTTCCTGGGGATGTCGCGGCGCGAGATGGAGCGGCGCGTCGACGAGATCGCCGAGTTCACCGAGCTCGGCGACTACCTCTCGATGCCGCTGCGCACCTACTCCACGGGCATGCGGGTCCGGCTCGCGCTGGGCGTCGTCACCTCGATCGACCCCGAGATCCTCATTCTCGACGAGGGCATCGGCGCGGTCGACGCCGCGTTCCTGGAGAAGGCGCGCGACCGGCTCCGCGACCTCGTCGGGCGCTCCGGGATCCTGGTGTTCGCCTCGCACTCCGACGAGTTCCTCGTCGAGCTCTGCGACACCGCGATCTGGATGGACACCGGGGTGATCCGCGAGCAGGGGTCGCTGCGCGACGTGGTCAGCCATTACAAGGGCCGCGACCTGTTCGAGACCCTGAGCCCGGAGACGCTCGAGCGCATCGGCGAGGGCCGGCCGGGCCCGGTGGGCACCCCGTGAGCGCCGAGCTCGTCTACGCGGTCGTCGTCACCCGGCACCGCCCGGAGCTGCTCGCCGACGGGCTCGCCGTGGTGGCCGGGCAGACCCGCCGGCCCGACCACGTCGTCGTCGTGGACAACGGACCCGACGAGAAGACCCGGGAGGTCGTCGGGAACCTGGACGTCCCGACGACCTACCTGCCCTCGCAGCACAACCTGGGCGGCGCCGGCGGCTACGCGCTGGGGATGCTGACCGCGCTGGCCGCGGGCGCCGACTGGCTCTGGCTCGCCGACGACGACGGCCGCCCCGCCGACGAGCACGTGCTCGCGACCCTCATGGAGGTCGCCGTGCGGCGCGGGCTCGCGGAGGTCTCGCCGGTGATCACCGACGCCGCCGACCCCGAGCGCCTCGCCTTCCCGCTGCGCCGCGGCATGACCTGGGTGCGCCGGCGCGCCGACCTCGACGGGTTCGGCGACGGCGAGCTGATGCCGGGCATCGCGCACCTGTTCAACGGCGCGCTGTTCCGCGCCGCGACCCTCGACGTGGTCGGGGTCCCCGACCTGCGCCTGTTCGTCCGCGGCGACGAGGTCGAACTGCACCGGCGCCTCATGCGCTCCGGGCTCCCCTACGGGACGTGCCTGACGACGGCCTACGTCCACCCCGACGGATCCGACGAGTTCAAACCGATGCTCGGCGGCCGTCTGCACGCCCAGGACCCGGGCGACGCGACCAAGCGGTACTACACCTACCGCAACCGCGGCTACCTGCTGGCCCAGCCCGGGCTCCGCAAGCTCGGTGCCATCGAGCACCTGCGCTTCGGCTGGTACTTCCTCGTGGAACGACGGGACCCGGCGGCGCTGCGCGAGTGGCTGCGCCTCGTCCGGCTCGGGCGACGCGAGAGGTTCCAGCGCGCGTGACCCCGGTCCTCTTTCAGGCCCTCGACCTGGAGGTGCTCACCACCATGGCAGGACGCACCACGTGCTGACCTCCGACACGGCCGCCGACCCGTCGGCCGCGCCCGTCACCTCCCCGAACGGGGTCCGCCCCGACCCGACGCCGGCCGAGGAGAAGCGCCTCCTGCGCCGCTGGCGCTGGACGGCGATGGTGCTCGGCGGGCTCGGCACGATCTTCGCGCTGCTCTTCCCGTTCCTGCCGGTGGTGCAGGACACCGCGACGATCCAGTGGCCGAGCCCCACCACGGGCACGCGCTCGGTCGACGCGCCGCTGGTGGCGTTCCGGCCCCAGTCGATGTCGGCGACGATCCCCTGCGCGGCGATCCGCAGCCTCGACGCCCGCGCCGGCCAGCGGGCCACGGTGTTCTCGACGACGCCGCCGCTCTCGCCGGGCGGCACGCAGGTCGGCATGCAGGTCTACGTCGACGCGGGCCAGCTCACCGTGACCGACCGCGGCCAGCAGGCCGCCCAGGAACCGGTCCCCGGCGGTCCCTGCAACATCACGATCACCTCCGACTACGCGCAGACGGTGATCAACCTCGGGGTCGGGGCCGACACGGTCCTCGGCGGGGACTTCCGGCCGCAGGTCGTCGGGATCTACTCCGACCTCGACCAGACGCGCGACCCCACCGGGGGCACCAGCGTCTCGATCACCCCCGACACGCGCTTCCAGACGACCGCGACGGTGCTGAAGACCGCGGCGGGCGTCCTCGCGATCCTGTGCTTCCTCGGCGCGGTGTGGGCGCTGCACGTGCTCGACACCCGGGCCGGGCGCCGGGCGCCCCGGCTCGCCCCACGGCGCTGGTGGGTGCCGAACGCCCGCGACGGCGTGGTGGTCGCCGGGCTCGCGGTGTGGGCCGTCATCGGCTCCCAGACCTCCGACGACGGCTACATCCTCGGGATCGCGCGGGGCCGGGAGAGCGCCGGCTACATCGGCAACTACTACCGCTGGTTCAACGTCCCCGAGGCGCCGTTCGGCTGGTTCTACGAGCTCTACGCGGCGTGGGTGCAGATCAGCGACACCGTCCTCTGGATGCGGCTGCCCTCGGTCTTCATGGGCATCGTCTCGTGGATGCTGATCTCGCGGGAGATGCTGCCGCGCCTGGGTCAGCAGGTCCGCCGCTCGGCGGCCGCCGGCTGGGCCGCCGCGATGGTCTTCCTGATGTTCTGGCTCCCGTTCAACAACGGGCTGCGCCCCGAGCCGGTGGCCGTCATCTCCGCGCTGCTGGCGTTCTGCTCGGTCGAGCGGGCCGTGGCGACCCGCCGCCTCGCGCCGGTCGCGCTCGGTCTGGTGGCCGCGGCATTCGCGCTGGCCGCCACGCCCACCGGCCTCATGGCCGTCGCCCCGTTCCTCGCCGCCGCCCGGCCCCTGTTCCGGCTCGTCCAGGAACGCGTGCGGCGCCTGGGCTGGCTGCCGGTGCTGCTCCCGATCCTGGCCGCGGGCCTCGTCGTGCTGGTGGCGATCTTCGCCGACCAGTCCTACGCCGCGGTGATGGAGGCCAACCGGGTCCGCTTCCTGCTGGGGCCGAACTACACCTGGTACCAGGAGGTCGTCCGCTACGAGTCGCTGTTCTCGGTCTCCGCGGACGGCTCGCTCGAGCGCCGGGCCCCGGTGCTGCTGCTCATCCTCGGTCTCGCGGTCTGCCTCGTGGTGCTGCTGCGCCGCGACCGCATCCGCGGGGCCGCGCTCGGCCCGTCGCAGCGGCTCATCGGGACGACGCTGCTGGGCTTCCTCGTGCTGGCCCTCACCCCGACCAAGTGGACGCACCACTTCGGGGCCTTCGCGGCCCTGGGCTCGGGCATGGCCGCGCTCACGGCGCTGGCCACCTCGTCGGACGTGCTGCGCTCCCGGCGCAACCGCTCGCTCTTCCTCGCCGCCGTGTTCGCCACCCTCGCGCTCGCGTTCACCGGGCCCAACACGTGGTGGTACACGAACAACTGGGGCGTGCCCTGGAACGACAAGCCGCCCTCGTACAACGGCTACCAGGCCTCGACCCTCCTGCTCGTCGTGGCGGGGGTCTTCCTCGTCGTCGCGGCCTTCGAGCACCTGCGGGGCATCCCGGAGGAACGCAAGGGCGTCCCGGTCGAGCAGCAGTCGTCGTTCACCCGCTGGCGCGCCCCGGTGCAGGAGCGGATCGCGAAGGTGCGCGGCTCACGCTCGGGCAGCGCGGTCGAGCGCCGGGCGCGGGCCCTGCGGGTCGGCTCGGCACCGATCGCCGTGATCTGCGGGGCGCTCGTGCTGTTCCAGATGGCGTCGATGGGCAAGGCGATCGACAAGCAGTGGGACAGCTTCTCCCTCGGCGGCGACGTGCTGCGTAACGCGTTCTCCTCGTCGTGCGGCCTCGCCGACCACGTCCGGGTCGAGGGCAGCCCGCTGGCCGGGGTCCTGCCCGCGGCCACCGCGGTGACCGGCGTCGTGCCCTCGGCCCGCGGCGTGCTCCCCGTGATCGCGCCGCAGATCCCGCTCGCCCCCGGCCAGCAGCCGGCGCCGCTGCCGCCGGACACCGTCCCGGCCTCCAGCCCGCTCGCCCAGCTGGTCGACCCGAACCCGGTGAACGAGGGCTTCCACGCCGAGGACGCGGTCCCGCCGACCGGCGGCGGCACGGGCGTCTCGGGCTACGAGTACACGCTGCGCAACGACCTCTCCGACCAGGTGCTGGGGACCTTCGACCGCGAGGGCCGCGGGACCGGGACGCTCCGCACCCCCTGGCAGTCGGTCGACGACCCCCTGCGCACCGGCTCGACCCCGCTGGTCATCAGCGTGGCCGGCCGGCTCGACGGCGGGAACAGCCTGTTCCTGCAGTACGCCAAGCGCTTCCCCGACGGCCGCGTCCAGATCCTCGGGCAGGACCAGCTCACCGGCGGCAGCGGGAACGAGCCGCCGTGGCGGGAGATCAAGGTCAACCTGTCGACCACCGCGGGCGCCGACGCCGACGAGGTCCGCCTCATCGCCCAGGACCGCTCCATCGGCGACGACGGCTGGATCGCCGTCGCCCCCATGCGCGGCCCGAAGCTGGTGCCGTTCACCGAGGCGGTCGGTACGCAGCCGGGCTACCTCGAGTGGCCGGTGCAGTTCGCCTCGCCGTGCCTGCGGCCCTTCGACCTCGCCGACGGGATCGCCGAGGTGCCCACCTACCGGCTCATCGCCGACGCCTCGCAGTTCCGGATCGGGGGCCAGACCTGGTCCCAGCCCTCGGCCGGCGGCCCCATGGGCTGGATCGAGGTGCTGGAGAAGCAGCAGGACGTCCCGGCGTACCTCGAGGGCGAGGCGACCCTCGACTGGGGCCGCATCGAGGCGCTCGAGCCCTACGCGCCGAACACCGTCGCCCCCGACGTGATCCACGGTCAGAAGACGATGTGGGGCACGGAGAGCGACGGCGAGATCGGTGACCCGCCGCCGGGGATCCCGTCGCCCGAGAGGTGAGCACATGTGAGCACTGATCCGTGTCCCGGCACGGATTAGTGCTCACAGGCCTTCGGCACCTGGATCCATCCGACCCCCGGCCACGTCCGAGTCGGCATGGAGAACTCGGATGACTGGCAGCGCCTGCTGGAGGCGCAGGAGAACGTCTTCTCGCGGCGTCAGGCCCTCGAGCACGGGCTGACCGACGAGCGCATCGAGGCGGACGTCGCCGCCCGGCGATCGCGGCCGCTCCTGCACGGGGTGTACGCCGCCGTGACGGGAGACCCGACACCGAGCATGTGGCGCCGGGCCGCCCTGCTCTTCGTCCGCGGACCCGCGGTCCTCAGCCACACCAGTGCCGCGGACCTGTGGAGACTCCCCGGGGCCCGCGACGACGGCCGTGTCCACGTGACCGTGCCCTACGGGTCCTCGGCGCGGGGGTGCGAGCGCGTCACCGTCCACCGCAGCCGGGCGTTCGACCACATCGTCCAGGCGAACTGCGATCCGCCGCTCACGACGAAGGTCCAGACCCTGATCGACATCGCGGTCGACGCGCCGACGGCGAGGCAGGGCATGCGGCGGCTCACCGCCGGCGCGGCCGTGGCGAAGATGGCCGGCACGACGATCCTCGAGGCCCTGGAGTCCCGGCCGCCCCGTCGGTACGGCAAGGCGCTGGGCGCCGCGGCCCGCCGACTGGTCGAGGGCGTCGAGTCGGTCCTCGAGGACGAGTACGCGACCGAGGTCGAACTGGCGCACGGACTGCCCGTCGGGGTGCGCCAGGTCGCCCGCATCGTCGACGGTCGCCGCCGGGCGGAGGACATCGAGTACCGGATGCCCGGCGGAACCTTGACCGTCCGCATCGACGGTTGGCGCTACCACGCGAACCAGCGGACGGCCCACGCCGACCGCGCCCGGGACAACGCCGCCGAACTGGAGGGCCGCTCTCGGCTGACGTTCGGGCACGAGGAGATCCACGGTGATCCGTGCACGGTCGCCCGCACGGTCGCGACCCGGCTGACCCAGCTGGAGTGGGACGGGGCGCTCCACGCCTGTGAGCACTGATCCGTGTCCAGGCACGGACTAGTGCTCACCTGTGCTCACCGGAAGAGGACCCACCGCATCACGACGAAGTTGATCGTCGTCGCGCACGCCTGGGCGACGAACCACGACAGCACCGAGGCGATCAGCGGCGGGTTGACGTTCGGCGCGTCCATGAGGTGCAGCACCAGCGAGGCGACGGCCACGTTCACCGCGAACGTCGAGCCGTAGAGCAGCAGGAACCCGAGGAACTTCCCGCCGCCGCCCTTCGAGGCCGCGAAGGTGAAGCGCCGGTTGAGGACGTAGGCGGTGGTGGTCCCGAGGATGAACGAGATCCCCTTGGCCAGCGGCGCCCAGGTCCCGAGCAGCAGGAGCAGCTGGTAGACCCCGAGGTCGACGCAGGCGGCCACCGCCCCGATGCCGACGAACCGGACGAGCTGGGCGCGCAGACCCAGCGCCACCGGCGCGGCGGGGCTGGTCGCCGCGGTGGCGGCCGTGTGCGGCCCGGTCTCCTCGACACTCACGCTCACCGATGGTAGGAGCCGCCCCCCACCGCTCCGTCACCGCACCGTCGATACCGTTCCTGCTCATGGCCGTCGTCGAGGACACCCCCGTGCGCGTGGGGAACGATCCCCGGAGGACGTCCCGTCGCTCCCACGTCCGGTCGGGGTGGTTCCTGGCCGCGCTGGCGGCCGTGACCGTGCTGCTCGGGATCGCGATCCCGTTCGCCCCGGTCAACGCCGACGACCCGGTGGTCTCCTGGCCGAAGGCCGGCGAGCCCGCCACCTCGACGACGATCCCCCTGGCTCCCTACCGCCCGCTCGCGATGACCGCGGACGTCCCGTGCCGGGCGCTGCGCGGCGGTGGCGACGCCCTGCGCACGCAACCGGTGTCGGCCGGGACCCCCGGCCGCGGGTTCACGGCGAGCAACTCCGGCGGCCGGGTCACGGTCACCAGTGACGGCGCGACCCTGGTCGACGAGGTCCTGCCCCTGACCGACTGCGTCTACCGGTTCAGCGCCGACGGCACGACGACCACGCTGGCCCGCGACGGCGTCGTCCTCTTCTCCGGCCCGGGGCAGGCCCCGCAGGTCGCCGAGCTCGCGACCACGGCCCCCGGCACCCCGGGGCTCGCGGCGACGATCCATCCCGACGACCGCTACTCCTCGGTGCCCTCGGCGCTGAAGCTGACGCTGCTCATCCTTCACGTCCTCGCCCTCGCGGCCACCCTCGTGCTGGCGATGCGCCGCTGGTGGGGCCGGTCGGGCACCGGGTTCGTCCGGCCGCGGTTCCACGGCGCCGACGTGGCGGTGGGGCTGATCAGCGCCGGGTGGGTGCTGCTCTCGCCGTTGCAGAACGACGACTCCTGGTACCTGCTGATGGCCCGCAACGCCGGGCCCACGGGCTTCGTCGGGAACCAGATCTACATGTTCGGGGCGACGGAGAACCCGTTCGTCGGCAGCCAGTACCTCATGGCGATCTGGGGGAACCTCGGCAACGCGCTCGGCATGCCCGGGTGGGGGCTGCTGTGGATGCGCGTCCTGCCCCTGCTGCTGGGCCTGCTGACGTGGTTCCTGCTCCGGGCCGTGCTCGCGACGGCGCTGGGCCGTATCGAGCGCCGCGCGTGGGTGCCGTGGACCCTGCTCGGCGCGCACCTGGCGTGGTTCCTGCCCTACGGGATGGCGCTGCGCCCCGAGGTGTTCATCGTCCCGATCTTCGCCGGGGTGCTGCTGCTCGCCGAGATCGCGCGGCGGCGCGAGGCCGTCGGGCCGCTGATCCCGGCGACCGCGCTGGCCGCGCTGTCGGTGACGGTCTCGCCGTCGGGCCTCGTGGCGGCGGCGCCGGTCGTCGTCGCCCTGCCCTGGCTCTACCGCTGGCTGGCGGCGGCGTCGTGGCGGACGCGCCTCGGCGTGGTGGGGGCGGTGATCGCGGCGGGGACGATCGCGATCCCGGTCGGGTTCGGCGACGCGACCCTCGGCGACGTCCTCGAGGCCACCGAGCTGCACTCCTGGTACTACGTGACGTTCCCCTGGTACGAGGAGTGGGCGCACTACCGGACGCTGATCGAGACCGGGACGTGGGGCCGGCGGCTCCCGGTGCTGCTCACCCTCGTACTGCTGGTGATCGTCTCGATCGGCTCGGGGCGGCGCGGCCCCCTCGGCGGCCCGATCCGCTCGTACACGCTCTCCACGGCCGTCACCACCGCGGTCGCGCTGTTCCTGCTGGCCCTCGGCCCGACGAAGTGGGTGAACCACTTCGGGGCGATCGCCGCGCCGGGCACGCTGCTGCTCGCCCTCGCGATGCTGCAGACCCCGCTGCCCCGGCGCCCCGGCGCGCTGGTCACCGGGGCGGGCGTCGCGCTGCTGACGGGCGCGACGGTGCTCGGGTTCGCCGGCTCCAACGTCTGGAAGCCCTACTCCGACCGCGGCCAGCCCTTCGGCAAGCACCTCGACCCCGACATGTCGATGCTCGACATGGAGGGCCTCGCCCCGCACATCGGGCCGTTCTTCCTGCGCCAGTTCTGGTGGTGGGTGGGGCTCGCCGTACTCGCCGGGCTGTTCGCGGCGTGGCGGCGGCGTCGCGGTCGGACGACCTTCGGCGTGACCCCCGACCGGGCCGTCCTGGTCCCGGCGGTCGTCGTGCTGGCGGGCCTGATGGTCGCGGTGATGCTCTACGCGCCCGTGGTCCAGGCCCCGGGCTGGTCGGTGGCGGGGTCCCAGGTGCAGGCCCTCGCCGGGAAGCCGTGCCAGCTCGCGAACTCCGTCTCGGTGATGGGCGCGGTGCGCGACGACCTCGGGGGCCCGGTGACCCCCGCCGTCGCGACCGGCGACTACGCGCTCACCGAGCCCGGCAACGGCTCCGTCGACCCGGCGCCCGTCCCGCCGCCCGGGCCCGCGCCCTCCGGCGCCGGCCCGACGATGTGGCACGACGCCGTCTCCACCGACCCCGCCACCCCCGACCGCGGCACGGGCCTCGGCACGCTGACGACCGGCTGGTACCCGGTGCCGGCCCAGAAGCCCGGAGACGCCGCGACGGCCACGAACGTCGTCGTACCGGTGGCGGGCAACGACCCGAACGCCCAGCGCGTGGTCGTCGAGTTCGGCTACGGGGCGCCGGCGGCGCCGTCCCGGACGGTCGCGACGACGGTGAACCCGGCGGCCGGGCTCACGGCGCGCCAGTGGCAGGAGGTGCCCGTCCTGCTGCCCGGCGAGCGGCCGAGCGCGGTGCGGCTCGTGGTCGAGGACCAGATCGCGGGCGCCGATTCCGCCCTCGCGGTCGCCCCGCCGCACCTGGCGGCGATGCAGCCGGTCCAGTCGATCACCGGTCCCGACGACGGCAGTGGCCCGCCGGTCTTCGCCGACCAGCTCTCCGCGGTGCTGTGGCCGTGCGTGAACCAGGTGGCCGTGGCGCACGGGATCGCACCCACTCCCACGGCCCGGCTCTCGGCCGCGGAGAACACGCCCGAGTTCATCCTGACCAACCCGACCTACGAGTCGTGGGGCGGGACGATGGTGCAGTCGGAGCGGACGTGGGCGACGGTGCGCATCTTCTCGGGGGTCACCCCGGGCGGCCCGCCGACCCTGCAGTGGGGCAACGTCGACCGGATCGTCTACGACCACCCGACCGACAACTACGACCTCACCGTCGGCTCCGTCAGTCGCGGCGGTCTGACCCGGTTCCCGACGCTCGCGAAGGAGGCCTACTCGGGGCGTGAGTACCTCGGGTAGGTGGGTCGCGCTCGTCGCGGGCCTCGTCTCGGTCCTCGCGGCCCTGGCGTTCCCGTTCGCGCCGGTGACGAGGCCGATGGTCACGTACTCCTGGCCCGCGTCGGCGTCCCCGGCGCCCGCGGCGATCCCGATGCTGCCCTACCAGCCGGAGTCGCTCACGGTGTCGGTGAGCGGCGACGCCGCCCGGGCGGTCCCGCCCGGCACGGTGCTGCTCTCCACCGCCCCCCTGGTGGCCGACCCGCTCGCCGAGCCGCTCCAGGGCCTCGTCGTGCGGGCCTCCTCCGGTGGCGCGGTGACGGTGACTTCGGGCGGGCGCGAGTTCGAGCCCGCGGCGCTGCCTCCGGGGTCGACGCTGACGGTGTCGTCGTCGATCCCGGCGACCGAGGTGGCGGTGGACTCGCGCGTCGTCGAGCGGGTCGACGGGGACGTGCGGCCGGCCGTCGCGGGGGTGTTCACGGCGGCGCCGACCTCGGCCGGGCTGGCCTTCTCGGCGGTCGGCGACACCCGGTTCCAGACGTCGCCGACCGGCTGGAAGATCGCGCTCGGTGTGGTCGCCGTGCTGGCGTTCCTGGTGGCTCTGGGGGCGTTAGTGGCCGGCCGCCGGGGTGTCAGCGATGGCACCTCGCTGACACTGGATGTCAGCGATGTGCCATCGCTGACACCGGCCCGACGACGCCTGGCCGACCTCGGCGTCGTCGGCGGCCTGCTGCTCTGGCAGGTGATCGGCCCGCTCACCGTCGACGACGGCTACATCGCGGGCATCGTCCGCTCGCTCGACCAGAACGGGCAGGTCGGCACCGTCTTCCGGTGGCTCAACTCCCCGGAGACGCCGTTCGGCTGGTTCTACGACGTCCTCGCCCTCGTCGCGGCCGTCGACCCCGCCCCGTTCTGGCTGCGCCTGCCCGCGACCGTCCTGGGCGTCGTCGGGTGGTTCCTGCTCACGCGCGGCGTCCTCCCCCGCCTGGCCGTGCCGTCGGTCCCCCTGCTCGCCGGGCTCGTCTACCTCGCATGGTGGCTGCCCTACGACCTCGGCGTCCGCCCCGAGCCGTGGGTGCTCGTCGGGTCGGCCCTCGTGTTCGTCCTCGTCGAGCGGGCGGTCGAGCGGCGCTCGCCCGTCCCGCTCGTCGTGGCCCTGCTGGTCGCCGGGGTCACGCTCGCGGTGACGCCGACCGGCCTGATGGCGTTCGTCCCGCTGCTCGTCGCCGTGTCCTCGCTGGTGCGGCTGCTCGACCGGACCACGGCCATCGTCGGGATCGCCGCCCTGGGCCTGACCCTCGTGCTCGTCTACCTCGACCAGACCTGGGCGTCGGTGCTCGACTCGGTCGGCATCCGCACCCTCGTCGGCGGCGACCGCCCCTGGACCGACGAGTACGTCCGCTACGCCTCGCTGCTCGAGGTCGGGAACGCGGAGGGCAACCTCGGGCGGCGCGCTCCGGTGATGCTGCTGGTCCTCGCCCTGGCCGCGCTCGCGTTCTCCGCGCGCGACCGGTTGACCGGGACCTCCCGCCGCGTCGTGCTCGTCACCCTGCTCTCGCTCGTGACGCTCGCCTTCACCCCCACCAAGTGGACCCACCACTTCGGGGCCTTCGCGGTGCTCGGCACGGCGACAACGCTGATCGCGCTGGACGCCTGGCGGCGCGGCCTTCCCGACGATGCCCGGGGCGCGTACCGGCGGGCGTCGGTGGGCGTTGCGGTGGCGGCCGGGGTGTCGGGGCTGACGCTCGCGGGCTACAACCAGTGGCACTGGATCTCCAGCTACGCGATCACCTGGTCGACCCTCTCGCCACAGCTCGGCGGCGTCCGGTTCGCGGACGCGGTGCTCGTGGCCGGGGCCATCGTCGCGGTCGTCCTGGCGGTGCTCGCGCTGCGTCGTACTGCCCACGATCCTGACGTTCAGCGTCAGCATGGCCGCACTGCTGACACCACCCGGATCGCGCCGGCGCTCGCGATCGGGGTCGTCGCCCTCGTCGTCGCGATCGAGGTCCTGAGCTTCGCCCGCACCGCCGTGCAGCGCCGCGACTCCTACACGCTCGCCTCCGACTCCGTGAGCAGCCTGACCGGCCGCTCCTGCGGGATCGCCGACGACCTCCGCGTCGAGCGCGACCCCCTCGCCGGGCTCCTGCGCGCCGAGGGCGCCAGGGAGGTCCCGACGACGAGCCCTGCCGGGCCGACCATGGCCGGCGCCGCTCTCCCCGCATGGAGCGGGCCCGGTGTGACGACCGCCTGGTACGCCCTGCCCGGCCCCGACACCGCCTCCCACCCGCCGGGCGAGGAACCCGGGCCGCCCGGGCCGGTCGTCGTGACCCTCACCGGCCCGGAGGTCGCCGGGGACGTCGTCGCCGAGTTCCGCGACCCCGCCGGGCAGGTCACCCGCGTCCCGCTCGACGAGGGCGCCACCCAGTTCTCGGAGTCGGCGTCGGTCGACGCGCCGCGCTCCCGCGACCTGCGCCTCGACCCGGGCCTGTCGACCTCGCAGACCGCCGTCCGCCTCGTCAGCAGCCCGGACACCCTCGCGGGCCAGGGGTTCTCGGTCCCGCGCATCGCGCAGCTGGTGCCCTGGGCCGATGTGCTGCCGCCCGGGACGCCCGCCGCGGTCGACTGGCCGGGCGCGTTCCTCTTCCCCTGCATCCCGTTCAGCCCGCTGCGCGACGGGATCGCCGACCTCCCGGGGTGGCGCGTCTCCACCGACGCCCGCAGCGAGGCGCAGTCGGGCTACATCAGCTACACCGCCTCGCAGGGCGGGCCCTGGACGACGGCCCGCGCCCTGGTCCGCCAGGTCCGCTACCCCGTCTACCTGCCCGGCCTCCCGCTGACCGACATCGCGAGCCTGGAGCGCTGGGTCCCGACGATGCCCCTGGTGGCACCGACGATCATCCGTGGCGAGGTGGAGCAGAGCGGGCTCGCCACGCCGGGGCCCCTGTCGATCGGGGAGAGCTAGCAGGGCCTGCAGCCCGCTCGGGGACGCGCGCTAGCCTCGATGTCGATGCCACGCGACGTGAAGACCCTGGTCGGCTGGGCTCGTACCGCCCCGAGCCGGGCCACCGTGCTGTCCGGCGACGAAGTCACCTCCGACTCGTCGCTCGCCGAGGCGGTCGTGTCCGCGGGTCCGCGCGGCGTGATCCCGCGGGGTCTGGGCCGCTCCTACGGCGACCCCGCGCTGAACGCCGGCGGCCTCGTCGTCGACATGACCGCGCGGCACGGCATCCACGCGATCGACGCCGACACCGGCATCGTCGACCTCGACGCCGGCGTCTCGCTCGACACGCTGATGAAGGTCGCGCTGCCCTTCGGGCTGTGGGTCCCGGTGCTGCCCGGCACCCGGCAGGTGACCATCGGCGGCGCGATCGCGAGCGACATCCACGGCAAGAACCACCACACGCACGGCAGCTTCGGCAACCACGTGGCGTCGATGGAGCTGCTGACCGGCACCGGCGAGATCCGGCACCTCGAGCCCGAGGGCCCCGAGTCGGACCTGTTCTGGGCCACGGTCGGCGGCATCGGCCTGACCGGGATCATCCTGCGGGCGCGGGTCCGCATGACGAAGACCGAGACCGCCTACTTCGTCGCCGACACCGAGCGCACCGCGAACCTCGACGAGACCATCGAGCGGTTCTCCGACGGCTCCGACGAGGCCTACGACTACTCCTCGGCCTGGTTCGACTCGATCTCCACCGGCTCGAAGCTCGGCCGCGCCGCCCTCGGGCGCGGGTCGCTGGCGAAGCTCGACGAGCTCCCCGCCAAGCTGCAGCGCGACCCGCTGCGCTTCGACGCGCCGACGCTGCTCGACCTGCCCGACGTCTTCCCCAACGGGCTGGCGAACCGGGCGACGTTCGCCGCGATCGGCGAGCTCTACTACCGCAAGACCAAGAACAAGCGCGGGCAGATCCAGAACCTCACGGCCTTCTACCACCCGCTCGACCTGTTCGGGGACTGGAACCGCGCCTACGGGTCGAAGGGCTTCCTGCAGTACCAGTTCATCGTCCCGCTCGAGGCCGAGGGCGAGTTCCGCTCGATCATCGCCGACATCGCCGCGTCGGGGCACGTCTCGTTCCTCAACGTCTTCAAGAAGTTCGGCGAGGGCAACCGGGCGCCGCTGTCGTTCCCGATGCCGGGCTGGAACATCTGCGTCGACTTCCCGATCGTCGACGGCCTCGGCCGCTTCTGCCGCGGTCTCGACGAGCGCGTGCTCGCCATGGGCGGCCGCCTCTACACCGCGAAGGACTCCCGCACCGACCCCCGCACGTTCGCCGCGATGTACCCGCGGCTCGACGAGTGGCGCAAGGTGCGCGACGCCGCCGACCCGGACGGCGTGTTCGCCTCCGACATGTCGCGCCGGCTCGCCCTCACCAGCTGACACCTACCGACAGGAACCCCCGCATGATCGACGCCGTCGGCCACCCGTCCTCCCTGCTCCTGCTCGGGGGGACCTCCGAGATCGGGCTCGCGATCGCCGAGCGCTACCTCGCCGACGGGCCGGTCCGGATCGTCCTGGCCGGGCGCCAGTCGCCGCGCCTCGCCGACGCCGCCGCCCGCCTCGACCGGGCGGGGGCGACCACCGAGACCGTCGAGTTCGACGCGAAGGACGCCGCGGTGCACACCGAGGCCGTCCGCAAGGCGTTCGCCGGGGGCGACATCGACGTCGCGATCGTGGCGTTCGGTCTGCTCGGCGACCAGGAGAAGGCCTGGCAGGACATCGACGTCGCCGTCGAGCTCGCCGAGGTCAACTACGTGGCGACCGTGTCGGTGGGGGTCGCGCTGGCCGCGGAGTTCCGGCGCCAGGGCCACGGCCGGATCGTCGCGATCTCGAGCGTCGCGGGCGAGCGTGCCCGCCGCTCGAACTTCGTCTACGGCTCCACCAAGGCCGGGATGGACGCCTTCTACACGGGCCTGACCGAGGCCCTGCGTCCCGACTCGATCGGCGTGACGATCGTCCGCCCCGGCTTCGTGCACTCGAAGATGACCGCCGGGATGGACCCCGCGCCGCTGTCGACCACCCCGGAGAAGGTCGCCGAGGTCGTGGTCGACGCCGTGACGAAGGGCAGGGAGCTCGTGTGGGCGCCCGCCCCGCTGCGCGCCGTCATGTCGGTGCTGCGCCACATCCCGCGCCCGGTGTTCCGCCGCCTGCCGGTGTGAGTACTCGTGAGCACTTCGAGGGGCTATAGCCCCTCGAAGTGCTCACGAGCGCTGCCCGTACCCCGCGAACCGGCGCGTGACGTCGGCCAGCTGGTCGTCGGTGAGCTCCCGCGGCGTCCCGACCGCCGCCGCCCGCAGCCACACGTCGCAGAGCCACTCGAGGTGGCGGGCGCCGGTGTCGGCGGCGGCGAGGGTGTCGCCGAGGACCAGCGTGCCGTGGTGGCGCATCACCGCCGCGGACCGGTCGGTGAGCGCGGCCGAGACGTTCGCGGCCAGCTCGTCGGTGCCGAACGGGGCGTACTCGGCCACCGCGATCCGGCCGCCGAGCACCGCGGTCTGGTAGTGCACGAGCGGGACGTCGTCGCGCAGCAGCGACAGCGCGACCGCCGCCGCGGAGTGGGTGTGCACCACCGCCCGCGCCCCGTGGCGGCGGTAGCAGAGCAGGTGCAGCGGCAGCTCGCTGGTGGGCCGCAGCTCCCCCTCGACCACCGCGCCGTCGAGGTCCACGACGACGACGTCGGCCGGGGTCATCGCCGCGTAGTCGACGCCGGTGGGCGTCACCGCGATCAGGTCCCCCTCCCGCGCCGAGAGGTTCCCCGCGGTCCCGACGACGAGGCCGTCGGCCACCAGCGCCCGCGCGCGTTCGACGATCTCGGTGCGGATGGCGTCCACCGCGCCAGTGTGAACACCTGTGAGCACTAGTCCGTGTCCAGACACGGAGTAGTGCTCACGAGCGCGTCAGCGCACCCCGGGCGGGCTCCTCGATCCAGCGGTGGGCGTAGTGCGCCAGCACCACCGAGGCGACCAGCACGTGGGGCACCGCCAGCGCCGCGAGCGAGGTGTCGGGGGCGAGCGCCGGGAAGCGGGTCATCGCCACCACCGTGATCTCGATCAGCGGGAAGTGCACGAGGTAGACCGCGTAGGAGATGCGGCCGCCGTGCTGCAGCTTGGGGTGCGCGAGCCAGTCGACGACGCGGCCCCGCGCCACGCACAGCGCTCCCAGGAGCACCGGGAACATCGGCACCGCGAACCAGAGCCGGTCGGCCGCGGGCACGGCGGCGGAGGCGGGCGCGGACGCCGCCCAGTAGGCCACCAGCACGGTCTCCGCGAGCACGACCAGCACCAGCCGGCCCGCCCAGAGCTCCACCTGCGGGGTGCGCGGCAGCCGGTCGACCACGAGCCAGGTCAGCATCCCGGCCGTGAAGCCGCCGCCGATCCGCAGCGCCCACACCCACGCGCCCGACTCGCCCGAGCCCGCCGTCAGGACCGGCACCAGGGCCACCGGGGAGGCCGCCGCCACCGCGAGGACCGCCAGCACCGGCAGCGGCCAGGAGCGGACGCGCCAGGCACCGAGCACGAGCAGCGGGAAGCACAGGTAGGCCAGCCACTCCGCGCTCACCGACCACGCGGGGAGCACGAACGAGATGCCCTCGATGCTTGAGGAGGTCCACAGCTGGGTCATCGTCAGCTGCCGGAGCCACCCGAGCGGCCCCAGCTCGGGCTGCGGGCTCTGCCAGGTGACGACGCCGTCGGAGCCGAACACCAGGCGCGCCGCGCACCAGAGGCCGAACACCACGGTGACCACCGCGTAGAGCGGCCACACCCGCGCGATCCGGGCCCGCAGGAACCGTGCCGTCCCCCGCACGGTGGGCCGCTCGCCCATCCGACCGAGGTAGGAGCGGGTGAGCACCAGCCCGGAGAGCACGAAGAACAGGTCGACCCCGAGCGGGCCGGCCGCGACGAGCGGCGCGATCGGCTCGGTCCACCGCGCGAACACGTTCCCGGGGACGTACGAGGCGTGCAGCAACAGCACCCAGACGGCCGCGACGAAGCGCAGTCCCGTCAGCTGGGCGATGTCGGCGCGCGGCCGGGACTCGGTCCCCCGCTCCGACGCCGGGACGGTGCGCAGCGGCACCGAGGGTGCGACGGCGGGGGTCGGTGCAGTGCCCCGGATGCGCGGGAGGGGCAGGACGGTGCCCGCTCCCTGCGGCTCCGCCGGTACCGCCACCAGCGGGGTCGTGCGCAGCTGGGAGACGCCCGCACCGGACGGGGGCGTACCGCGCGTGCTCAGCGCCGTCAGCGTTCCCACCGTGTGCCTCCCCGACCGCCGTCACCTCGAGCCCCCCGCCGAGGGGCTCGACCTGAGGAACGGCACCCGAGCGCCGAATCCTGATACGCCATTCAGTGGATCGAGCGAGAACCATCCGGATGCGGTCAGCGACTCGGGTCATCTCGCCACCCAGGGTCACCGTCCGGCCGTCCCCGCCGCCCGTCCCACCCGACCGAGCGGTGGCGACCCCTCCCCGGTGGAGTGGGACGCGGACCGTGACGGCCGGATCGGCCCTGGTCACGCACCGTCGCCCCCCACGACCCGACGGTCGGCCCGGGCAGGCGCCCGCCTACCGTGGCCCGGACCGCGTGACGAGGGGGAACGAGTCGTGACCAGGGGCCCGACGATCGCCGATGCGGACGCCGAGCGGGATCCGGCACGCCACGACGTCGCCGCCGATCACCCACACGGGGAACCCGTCCAGCCCCACTGGAGGCGCCCCGACCCCGGCCTGGTCGGCGTCGCCCTGCTCGCCCTCGTGGCCGCGGGCGCGGTGCTCGTCGTCAACGCCGCCCACAACCAGGGCCGCATCGTCCCCCCGCTCGACGACGTCTACATCCACCTGCAGTACGCCCGCCAGATCGGCCTCGGCGAGTTCCTCCGCTACCAGGAGGGCGCGCCGCGCACGACCGGCGCGAGCAGCCTGCTCTACGTCCTGCTGCTCGGCGCCGCCTCGGTCGTCGTGCCCTCGGGGCTGCTGCTCTACGCCGCGGTGGCGTTCGGCGTCGTCTGCTTCGTCGCGACCGTGGTCCTGGTCGCGCTGCTCGGCCGCGAGCTCGCCTCCCGGACCACCGGGCTCGTCGCCGCGGGGCTCACCGCGCTGTGCGGACCGCTGCTGTGGGGCGTGACCAGCGGGATGGAGGTCGGCCTGGCCGCCGCCCTCGCCGCCGCGACGCTGTACGCGTTCGTCCGCGAGCAGCCGACCGCGCGGTTCCGGCTCACCCCGCTGCTCGCGGTCCCGCTGGTCCTCACCCGCCCCGAGGGGCTCGTCCTGGTGGTCGCGATCGTCGTCGGCGCCGCGGTGACCCTCTACCGCCGGCGCCCCGCGGGCATCGTCGGGGACGCCGTGCTGCTCGCGCTGCCGCTGCTGGCCGCCCTCGCGCAGACGCTGCTCTACCGGCTGCTGACCGGGTCGGCGGAGAACTCCGGCGTCACCGCCAAGTCGTGGTTCTCCCGGCCGCTCGGGTCACCGCTCGAGGTCGCCGACCGGATCGCCGACACCGCGCGGACCCTGCTCGAGCTGATCGGCGGGGTCTCCTCGGTGCAGGTGGCCGGGCCGGGCGTGGCCCTGCTGGCCGCGCTGGGGCTGGCCTGGCTGGCGTTCGCGGCCGGACGACGGGTCGTGGCGGGCGTCGTGGCCCTCGGCCTCGCCGGGGTGCTGCTCGCCGTGTCGACGCTGCAGACCGCGCTCTGGCACGACGGTCGCTACCTGCAACCGTTCCTGCCCGTGGTGCTGCTGCTCGCGGTGCTGGGCGTGTGCGCGGTGGCGCGCGCCGCCCGCGACGCCCGCACCGGACGGGTGCTCGGCGTCGGCCTCGTCGGCGTGCTGACGGCGTTCGCGCTGGTGTCCACCCCGACCTGGGCGCTGCGCCAGGGCGAGCAGGCCGCGGGGATCCGGGAGTCGGCGGTGTCGGTGGCGCAGTGGATCCGCGGCAACACCCCGCCCGACGCGGTGGTCGCGGTCAACGACGTCGGGGCGGTCGCGTGGTTCTCCGACCGCCGCGTGGTCGACCTCGTCGGGCTCACCACGCCCGGGTTCGCGCGGCCGGCGCTGGACGGCTCGGGCGCGCTGTACGAGGTGCTCGCCCACCTGCCCCCCGAGCAGCGCCCCACCCACTTCTCCATCTTCGACGAGACCGCGCTGCTGCCGGTCGGCGAGCTGCAGGGCGCCCAGCTCCTCGGCGACGAGCCGCTGACGTCCTTCGACCTTAAGAGCCCCGTCCGCGACGGCGGGCCCTTCGGCGGCATCTGCCAGACCGCGGGCGGCTGCTCGGTGATCAGCGTGTGGCGGGCCGACTGGTCACACGTCGGCAGCGGCGACCTGCCCGACTACGCGGTGCCCGGCCGGATCGTCGACCGGGTGAACGTCGGGGACCTCGCCGACGAGGCCGCCCACGGCTACGGCGTCGACCGCGCGCTCGTCGGGGTGTCCGACCGGTCCGAGGTGCGTACCCAGCGCGAGACCGGGCGGGTGGTCGTCGACAGCGGGCGCCACGTCGTCGGGGGCGAGCACTTCGTGCTGCGCGGGCTGACCCCGGGCCGCCCGGTGACGCTCACCGGCCGGGTGGACGCCCGCGAGCCGGTGCGCGACCGCAACACCTCCGCCGGCGTCGTGTCGGTCGCCGCCGACGGGCGCGGGGTGGGCGACTGGGAGTTCGGCACGGTCGTCCCGGGGTTCCCGCCCGGGAGCGAGCACGCGTGGGCGCAGTCGTCGTTCACGATCCCGGCCGAGGCGGTGACGGCACCCGAGCTGACGGTCACGCTCGGGCCGCAGCGGCCGTTCCTCGCGCCGTACCCCGACTACCGGTCGTTCTCCTACTGGGCGTCGCAATAAGGGGGGCGGAGCCCTCGTGAGCACTAATCCGTGTCCGGACACGGAATAGTGCTCACAAGCCTCGGCACCCCTAGCGGTCCTGGTGCGGTATCCGGCCCGCGGTACCGCCGTCGTCCCGACGACCGCCGCGGCCCTGCTCGCGCAGCAGGTCGCGGATCTCGGTGAGGAGCTCGACGTCGGTGGGCTCGGACGGTCCCGTCTCCTCCCCGCGCCGGCGCCGCTCGGTGATGACCTTGAGCGGCACGACGACGAGGAAGTAGATGACCGCCGCGGTGAGGACGAAGGTGACGACGGAGTTGATGAACGAGGCGTAGTCGAACACCACGCCGCGGACCACGAAGGTGCCCGCCAGGTCGCCGCCGCCGGTGACCACCTGGATCAGCGGCTTGAGGAACGCGTTGGTGAAGGCGGTGACCACGGCCGTGAACGCCGCTCCGATCACCACCGCCACGGCGAGGTCGACGACGTTGCCCCGGAGCAGGAAGTCCTTGAAGCCCTTCAGCACCGTCGTCCTCCGTCGTGATCGTCCCCGGCACCGCGGCGCGACCGTAACCGTGTCCGGATGCGGCGACGCGCCCGCCACGCCGGTCGGGGGAGGCCGGTGCGGCGGGCGCGTCGTCGTTCGGGCCGCGACGGCGCGGCCCGGGGCCCGGGGCCCGGGGGTCAGTTACGCGCGGAGATCGGGTTGCTGCACGACTTCGCGATGCCGGCGCTGTTGCCCTTCTTCGCCCCGGACAGCAGCGGGACGCTCGCCGCGTTGTCCTGCACCGGGACCTGGACGCCCAGCGCGTTGACCGGCACGTCGTTGTTGCAGACGTTCACCGGCGTGTTGGGCGCGAAGTCGCTGGAGTTGACCAGGCCCTTCTGCACCGTGGCGCCGTCGAAGTCGCTCTCGTGCGCGAACGCCGCGCCCGACGTCGCCGCCAGCCCGGCGCCGATCAGCGTCGTCGCCAGCACGGCCCTGCGGAAAACTCCCACGGTCATGTCCTCTCGGGTCTCACTCACTGGCGACCGGTCGATCGCCTGACCGCATGTGATCAGACGTGTACGGAAAGTGTTCACGTCGGGGTTCTCGACGCCGCCACTCGTCCGGGAACGGATGGAACTCGACTTTCCGGACGTCTTCGCCCCGCTGATGATCACTCCGTGACCGCCCGGTGGGCCACCACCCGGCGATGCCGCTCCGGGGATCACGCACGGCGAGCAACACGTTTCCCGGACATCTTCGCGGCTGCGCCGGACGGGTACCGGACCGCGCCGAGTGGTCCCGTCGTGTCGCGCGCGGGATCCGATTCGTGCCGGTGGACTAGCGTCCGGTCCGTGTCCACCGAGTCGGCGACGCCGCTCTCCCCGACGCCCACGCCGCGCACCACCGCGGCCCTCGTCTCCTGGTC
Organism: Actinomycetospora atypica; assembly: GCF_042653685.1. Classification (NCBI taxonomy): domain Bacteria; kingdom Bacillati; phylum Actinomycetota; class Actinomycetes; order Pseudonocardiales; family Pseudonocardiaceae; genus Actinomycetospora; species Actinomycetospora atypica. The sequence goes on from NZ_JBHSIV010000009.1 coordinate 51,526, forward strand.
CGCCTGGGACTGGGGGTCCGCGGCGTTCAACGCCGTCATCACGACCTTCGTCTTCACCGTCTACCTCACCAGTGGGGTCGCCGCGGACGAGGCCAGCGGCTCCGCCGCCCTCGCCACGACGATCGCGGTGGCCGGGGTGCTCGTCGCCCTGACCGCGCCGGTCTACGGGCAGCGCAGCGACGCCACGGGCGCGGAGCAGGGCCGCCAGCGCCGCCTCGGGCTGCTCACGGCGGTGATCGTCGCCGCGAGCGCCCTGATGTTCTTCGTGCAGGCGGCCCCGGAGTACCTGTTGCTCGGCCTGGTGCTGCTCGGCGTCGGGACGTTCGCCTACGAGCTCGCGCAGGTCGAGTACAACGCGATGATCTACCGCCTCGCGCCGCCCGGGCGCACGGGCTGGGTCTCCGGGATCGGCTGGTCGGCGGGCTACCTGGGCGGGATCGTCCTGCTGATCGGCTGCCTGGTGCTGTTCATCGAGCCGATCGGCGTCATCACCTTCGACACCCCGGGCATGGGGCCGCGGGTGATCGCCCTGGTGTCGGCGGCCTGGTTCGCCCTCTTCGCGATCCCGGTGCTGTTCATGCGCTTCCCGTTCCCGGCACCTCCCGGTGACGCGGAGGCCGCGCAGGTGAGCTGGCTCGGGTCGTACGGGCTGCTGGTCCGCCGGATCGTCGCCCTGGCCCGCACCGACCGGAACCTCCTCGGCTTCCTCGTCGCCAGCGCGATCTACCGCGACGGGCTCACGGCCGTGTTCACCTTCGGCGGCGTCCTCGCGGCGGGCACCTTCGGGCTCAGCGCCTCCGAGGTCATCTTCTTCGCGATCGCCGCCAACGTGGTGTCGGCCGTCGGCGCGATCGTCGGGGGCCGCCTCGACGACCGCATCGGCCCCAAGCCGGTGATCGTCACCTCGCTCGCGGCGCTCGTCGTCGTCGCCGGGGGGCTGCTGTTCGCCGAGGGCAAGACCGCGTTCTGGATCGGCGGGCTCTTCCTGTGCCTGTTCGTCGGGCCGGCCCAGGCGTGCTCGCGCAGCTACCTCGCCCGGCTCGTCCCGCCCGGCCGGGAGGGCGAGCTGTTCGGGCTCTACGCGACGACCGGCCGCGCGGTCAGCTTCCTCGCCCCGGCCCTCTTCGGGCTGTTCATCACGCTGTTCGGCGAGCAGCGGTGGGGGATCCTCGGGATCGGGATCGTCCTGCTGCTCGGGCTGGGCGCGCTGATCCCGGTCCGCGGGGTGCCCGGGCGGGTCGGGGCGGGCGCCGCGGCGACGGTCTGAGCCGTCCCGACGAGGCCCGTCCCCGGCCCGGGTCGTCAGCGATGGCACATCGCTGACACCGGACGTCAGTCAGGCGCCATCCTCGATCGGCGGCCCGCCCGGGCCGGTGTCAGCGGTGGCACATCGCTGACATCGAGCGTCAGCGAGGCGCCACGCTCGACCGGCTACTTCACGCGCGCCGCGAGGAAGCGGATGAGCCGCGACAGGAGCTCGCCGACGAACACCCAGAAGACGGCGGCCACGAGCGAGTTCACGATGAGTGCCACCGTCGGGTTCGACGGCACGAAGAGGTTCCGGAACCCGAGGATCACGGTGTCGGCCACGCCGCCGATGAACTGCGCGACCCCGTTCGCCGGGTTCACCCCGACGAGGATCAGCACGACGTTCACGATCAGCACGAGCGCGAACAGCAGCGCGAGGGTCCGCACGACGGTCGCGATCACGTTGCCGGTGCGCCAGGCGAGCTCGCCGACGTCGAGCGAGCGCTTGGGCTTCTGCTCGGGCTCGGCCCACGACGTGTCGGCCTTGCCCCGCTGCTGCTGGGCCGGGGCGTCCTTCTGCTGGGTCTGCTGCTTCTCGGTCTTCTGCTCGCTCGCGGCCGACTCGTGCTTCTCGGTCTTCTGCTCGCTCGGAGCCGACTCCTGCTTCTGCGTCGGCTGCTCGTCGGACGACTGCTTCTCGGAGGACTGCTGCCCGTCCGACTGCTTGTCGTCCGACTGCTTCTCCGACGACTGCTGCCCGTCCGAGGAGCTCTGCTCACCCGACGACTGCCCGTCCCCCGAGGCCTGCCCGTCCCCCGACGACTGCTCCCCCGACGAGGCCTGCTCGTCCTCCGAGGACCGGTGCTTCCCCGACGCCTCGTCGCCGGCCTGCTGCTCGCTGTCGGCCTGCTGCTCCTCGGTCCCCTGTTGCGCCATGCGCAGATGATGGCACCCCTTCCTCCGCGTGAGCGCCCGGCCCGGCCGTCCGCCGCAGCGAAATCGGTTGAGCCGGAGCAGTCCTCCCGCGCACGGTGGGCGGACCGTCGCCGAGGAGGGAGCAGCACCGTGATCAGCATCGTCCGCCCGACGATGCCCCGTGCCCCCTTCGCGGCCGAGCTGGCCGCCTGGCTCGAGGCGGGCATCGTCGGGACGGGGACACCGGCGGTCGGGGAAGCCGCGGTGGTCGTCGTGCCGGAGTACCTCCGTGCCGCGCCACGCGTGGTACTCGCGGCCCTGGCCGCCCGCGACTGGCGGGGCACCCCGGTGGCCGTGGCGGCCTACGGCGGACGCGACCGCGGGCGACGAGCCGTCGAGGACACCCGCGAGGTCCTCACCGCGGCCGGGGCGCGACCGACCCCGGTGTCGCTGGGAATCGACGTCTCGGCCGTGCGCCGCCACGGGTTCGACGAGGCCGACGTGGTGCTGCGCGACCTCGTGCTGGACGAGCTCAGAAGCGGGAGAAGACCTGCTCGTTCCAGGCCTCGCGGCTGATGAGCTCGCCCATCCCCTCGCGGTAGCGCCGGCGCAGCGCGGGCCAGAAGCGCTGGACCTCGCGGTGCAGGGCGAGCGAGGTGCGCAGCAGCCGCCAGAACTCCTCGCGGTCGCGGCGGCGGAACGTGACGCCGGTGCCGTCGGAGGTGGAGACGGTGACGCCGTCGAGCCGGGAGAGCAGGAACCACGTCCCGTGCTCGGCGGGCACGTTGCGCTGCGGGCGCGCGCCGGCGGCGGGATCGGTGGGCCGCAACTGGTGGCGCAGGGCCCCGGCGAGCGCCTTGACCTGGGCCACCTTCCCGAGCGGCGGCTCGGGCCAGAGCTGCGCGGCGAGGGCGCCGATCGCCGGCTCGGGCAGGTCGCGGGCGCTGGGGTGCACGGTGCCGTCGGGGAAGCTCGCCCGCGTGGCCCGCACCTCGCCGAGCGCCGTGGGCAGCGAGCCGAACAGCGCCTTGGGCCCGGTGAGGAAGTCGCGCATCGCCATCTGGTGCAACGCGATCGCGGAGTACTCGAGCAGGAACAGGTGGCGCAGGGTGCGCTTGAGCGAGTCGACCAGCATCGGCCTCGGGTCGTCCTGGCCGTGCAGGGCGGCGACGACGAGCCGGTTGCGGGCGTGGAAGTACGCCTGCCAGTCGGAGCTGTCGTCCTTCTCGACGAAGCTCATGTGCCAGATCGCGACGCCGGGCACGGTCGCGGTGGGGAAGCCGTGGGCGCCGGCGCGCAGGCCGTACTCGCAGTCGTCCCACTTGATGAACAGCGGCAGCGGCTGCCCGACCTCCTCGGCGACGACGCGGGGGATCAGGCACATCCACCAGGCGTTGTAGTCGACGTCGGTGCGCCGGTGCATCCACAGCGTCTCGCGCAGGGAGTCGACCGCGAAGTCGTGGTCGTCCTCGGTGTTGGGCGCGAGCTGCCAGAAGAAGGTCCGCCGGTCGACGACCTCGCCCATCACGTGCAGGTGCGAGCGCGCCTGCAGGGAGAGCATCTGGCCCCCGACGAGCATCGGGGAGCGGGCGAAGCGGGCGAAGGCCAGGGCGCGGAGCACCGAGTCGGGCTCGAGGACCACGTCGTCGTCCATGAACAGGACGTGCTCGCAGTCGGTGTTCTCCAGGGCCTCGTACATGATCCGGCTGTATCCGCCGGACCCACCGAGGTTCGGCTGGTCGATGATCCGCAGCCGGTCGCCCAGCAGGGCCGCGGCCTCGTCGAACCCCTCCTGCGACCGGACCTTCGAGGTGCCCTGGTCGGGGATGATCACGGCGGTCAGCACGTCGCGCACCAGCGGGTCCTCGCCGAGGGCGCGCAGGGTGTTCACGCAGTCGGACGGGCGGTTGAACGTCGGCATCCCGACGGTCACCGCGGCCCGGCCGGGCGCCGGTCGGTCGGCGTGCCAGCCGCCCTCCACGAGGTCGAGGGGCTCACTGGCACTCGAGAGGTCGAACCAGATCCAGCCGCCGTCCTCGAAGGGGCGCAGCGACACCGGGACGTCGAGGGTCGCGTCGCCACTCACGGCCTCGCCGTGGACGTGGACCGGGACGCCGCGGGCGGTGGAGCGGTAGACGTCGACCCGGCCGGCGCCGTGCAGGCGCAGACGCAGGTGCACCGCGTCGAGGACCGACCAGCGCCGCCAGTAGGAGGCCGGGAAGGCGTTGAAGTAGGCCGCGAAGGAGGTCTCGGTGTGCTCCGGGACGCGCACCGACGTCCGCGAGAGCACCTCGGCCCGACGACCGCCGCCACCGGTGAGGTGCAGGACGAACTCCTCGGACTCCCGGTCGACCGTGCCGGGGCGCTCCGCGGTGGGCGCGGCCGAGCGGAGCGACGTCGCGGTGCCCTCGTCGAGGTAGAGCGAGCGCACGGTGGTGGGGTCGGCCGGGCGGGGCAGGATGATCCGCTGGAGCAGCGAGGAGTCCACCTCGCGGGCCGGCCCGTCCACCGGAGCCTCCTGCGTGCTCGTCATACGCCCGACGGTAGCCGGACCCCCCGACACTCCCGTACGCGAGGGCCGGGAGGTCGCGTGTCCGCCGAGTCCGTTTCGTCCGGGGTGCCCGGTGGGAAGAACCGACTCTCGGCCTTCTCCACCGATCCGTGAGGTCCCCGATGACCCGCTCCCCCGCTCCCGTCCAGACGCCGTCGTCCTGGCGCCGGCTCACCGACCCCGCGATCGGCCTGGTCGGCGACCTCGTCGGGCCGGCCCTGCGCGTGCTGAACCCGACGCCGGGCCGCCGCACGAGCGGCCGGCCGGGGCGCACGCACGTCGAGATGCGCGGGATGGGGGCGCCGGAGCAGGCGGACGCCCGCCGGGCCGTCGTCGACGAGCTGCACCGGGTGGACGGGGTCCACGGGGCCGTGGTGAACGCCGTGCTCGGGCGGGTCGTGGTCGATCACGAGCCGCACGTCGGGGTCGCGCAGCTCGTCGACGTGGTCACGCGGATCGAGGCGGCGTACGACCTGCAGCGGGCGCAGCCCGACACCGACGGCTCCCACCCCGCCGAGGTGACGCCGTGGGTCCGCCAGGTGGTCGCCCTCAGCCTCGACCTGGCCGGGCTGGGCGTCGTCGGGGTCGAGCGCTTCCTGACGACCGTCCCCGTCACCAGTGCCGTCCCCACCCTGCTCACCGCCGGGCTCTCGCTCGCCGACGCGGTGCCGGCCTCCCGCACCGCGTTCGAGGAGGCGACCGGCAGCGCCACCACCGAGTCGTGGTTCTCCGTCGGCAGCGCCACCGTGCAGGCCATCGGCCGCGGCCCGCTCGGCCTCGTCGTCGACGCCTGCTACCGGGCGATCCGGGCCGACGAGGCCGCGGCGCGCAACGAGTCCTGGGCCGCGTGGGACGGCGACGCAGCGCTCGAGGCGCACGAGACCGAGCCGGTGGAGACCGGCGAGCGCCCGCAGCCGCTGCGCCGCGGGCCGGTCGAGCAGGTCGGGGACCTCTCGGGCGCCGCCGCCCTCGCCGCCTTCGGGGTCGCGAGAGCGCTGGTCCCCGAGAGGGCGGCCGCGGTCCTGCTCGCGGGGGTGCCGAAGGCGTCGCGCTGGGGCCGGGAGGCCTACGTGTCCTCGGCCCACCGCGCGCTCGCCGACGGCGGGGTCGTGATCGTCGACCCGACCGCCCTGCGCCGGGCCGACCGCGTCGACGTCGTCGTCCTCTCCGAGGACCTCGCGCAGGACCGGGTGCTGGCCGACGCGGCCTCGTCGGTGGGCCGGCTGGTGATCGTCGACGGCGGCACCGCCCAGGCCGTGACTCGCCTGCAGGAGGCGGGCCACGGCGTCGCCCTCGTGTCGGCCGGCGACGCCGAGGGGCTGGCGGCGGCCGACGTCGGCATCGGCGTGGGCGGGAAGATCCCGTGGACGGCCGCCCTGCGCTGCGTCGACCGCGACCAGGCGCGCGCGGCCCTGACGGTCGTCGCCGGGGCGCGGGCGGCGTCGTGGCGCGCGGCGGCGCTCGCCCTGGCCGGGTCGGCCGCGGGGGCGCCCATCGCGCTGACGAGCTCCCTGGTGGGCCTCGGCGGCCGGACGAACACCCCGGTCACGCTCGCGGCCCTGGTGTCGATCGGGGTGAACGCCTGGGCCGGGCGCGTCCTCGGCCGTGGCGCCTGACGGACACCGGACGTCAGCGAAGTGCCATCGCTGACACGCCCGGGCCGGTGACCCGCCACTGCACCGGCTCACGGTGCGCGACGAACGTGGCGGCCCGGCTCTCCTCGAACTCCTCGGGCAGCGCGTGCACCCCGCCCTCGGCCCCGATGTTGTCGCTGCGGCTCGCGAGGGGGGCGAGGAAGCGCTTCCCGGCGGCCGCGGCGATGCGCTCGACCCCGAAGTCCCAGCCCGCCTTCGCCCCGTCGTAGGGCGCCCGGGCGGCCTCGAACCAGCTCGGGTCGAGCAGGTCGTGCCAGCGGTCGGCCCACGTGCCCCACACCCAGGCGCAGAAGTCGCCGTCGGCCAGGACGTCCTCGGGCTGCGGGGCCGGCCTCGAGGAGAAGGCGCAGACCGCGAGGAGCGCGGGGTCGTCGGGCGCGGCGGCGAAGAGCTCGAGGACGTCGTCGGCCACGACGATGTCCTCCTCGCACAGCACGACGAACCCGGCGCCGCTGCCGAAGGCGGAGGACAGCGCGTGGTGCGGGTTGGCCCGCACGCCGCGGCGCTCGTCGTTCACCTCGATCTCGACCGACCGCGCGACCCCCCGCCGGACGAACTCCTCGATCACGTCCCGGCAGCGGGCGAGCTCGTCCCCGGGCTCCACGACGAGGTGGAACGGCCAGTCGGACAGGCCGCGGACCGCCGCCCAGGAGTCGAGGGTCTCGGCGAGGTAGCCCGGCCGGTCGCCGGACACGGTCATGGTGATCACCCCGGCTGGTACCCACCCGGGCCGCGGCTCACTGCTGCGGGCAGGACGCCCCGGGCGTTCCGATGCCGAGGCGGCCCGCCATCCAGGGCAGCGAGTCGGCGAACGCGGCGGAGAACACGTCGAAGGTGTGGCCGCCGCCGGGGACGACCACCGAGCAGACGGCGACCCCGGCCCGCCGGGCGACGGGGACGAGCGCCGCCTGCGCCGCGGCCGGTTCCGGGTCGGCGTCGCCCACCTCGAACCAGCCGCCGAGCTGGGGGAAGCGCTTCTCCGCGAGGATGGTCGCCGGCTCGTGCGCCGCGAACGCGCTCTGCGAGCCGCCGAAGAGCTGGGCGACGGCGGAGGCGGTGTCGGCGTTGGTGTCCCCGGCCCGGGGGCCGGCGAGCCCGGAGTAGTCGCCGAAGGTGTGGAACAGGGTCGGGTGGCGCAGGGCCAGCATGATCGCGCAGGAGCCGCCCTCCGACAGGCCCGCGACCGCCCAGGCCCCGCCGGTCGGGCGGGTGCGGAAGGTCGTCGTGACGTAGGCCGGGACGTCGGCGGTCAGGTAGGTCTCGACGCGCCCCGCCGGCCCGTCGACGCACTCGGAGTCGGCGGTCTCCGAGCCGTTGACGTCGGGCATGACGAGGATCGGCGCCCGGCCCCCGTGCTGCGCGGCGAACGCGTCGGCCGTCGCGGCGGCCTGACCCGCGACCGTCCAGTCCTGCGGGGTCCCGGGCGTGCCGTGCAGGAGCACGACGACGGGCAGCGACGGGTGCTCGCGGGCGAACCACGCCGGGGGCACGTAGACCATCCCCGGCCGGGCGACGAACCCCGACTGGGTCGCCGGCACGTCGATCGGGGCCACCACGCCGGGTCCGGGGTCGGAGTCCTGGCGCAGCAGTTCCGCGACGGTCTCCTCGTCGGACGGCGCGAGGCCGGCCGCGTCGGAGATCGTCCGGTAGTAGTCGAACCAGGTGTTGGTCGCGGCGGCCGCGTTCGCCAGCAGCAGCACGACGACCACCACCACCCCGAGCGCCCGGGTGGCCCCCCGTCCGGCCGAGGCGGTCCCGACGACCGCCAGGAGCAGCAGCGCGACGAGCAGCGCGTGGAACGGCCACTCGGTGATGGGCACCGCCGTCGGGTCGCCCCCGGCGGTCACCAGCACCGCGATCACCAGCACGACGACCGCCGCGCCCAGCACCCCGAGCACGGGCCGCAGGGGCGACCGGCCCGTCGTCGGGCCGGGCGGACGCGTCCGGGTGCTCACGCCGGTGCCGGAACGGCGCGACGGGCCCGGCGGCGGTCGAGCGCGGCCACGACGAACGGCGGGCACGACAGCACGGCCACCGCGAGGGCGAGCAGCAGCACGTAGACGAGCGTGTCGCCGGTCTCGAGCTGCGAGGGCGGCACGAACCCGAGGACGAACGAGAACACGCAGCCGGCGAGCCCGAGCCCGCCCGCGAGCCACACCCCGGGCAGCCCGCCCGGGATCCGGTACGGCCGGGCGACGTCGGGCCGGGTGTAGCGCAGACGGATCACGGCCGCGAACATCAGCCCGTACATCACGACGACGATCTGCGCGGTGACCGCGGAGAGCATCCAGTACGAGGTGCTCACGCTCGGGACCAGCAGGAACAGCAGCGCGAAGACGCTGCCCGCCACGCCCTGCCCGACGACGAGGGCCACCGGCACGTCGCGGGAGTTGGTGCGGGCGAGCCGGCGGGGCGCGGAGCCCTCGCGCGCCACCGCGGCGACGCCGTCGGCCGGCCCGAGGATCCACGGCGTGAGGTGGGCGACGCCCCCGAAGGCGATCAGCAGGGCGAGCGGGACGACGAGCCACCCGGCCCCGAGCAGGTCGAGCACCCGGGAGAACAGCTCCATCGTCCCGCTGACGAGGCTGATCTCGGAGGCCGGCACGACGAAGGCGAGGAAGAGCGACCCCACCACCGAGAACACCACGACGACGGCCACGCACAGCGCGATCGCCCGCGGCACCACGCGCCCGGGGTCCTCGGTGTGCCGGGCGTGGAAGCCCGCCATCTCCATCCCGGTGAACAGCAGGACGATGCCGCCGAGGAACGCGAGGTTGTCGATCTGCAGGTCGGGGACCAGCGCGCCGGCGGAGAACGGGATCGCCGAGGGCCGCCCGCCCGCGAGGAACGCGACGCCGAGCACGACGACGAGCACCGCGGGGACGATCGAGCCGGCGATCGTCCCGATGGCCCCCAGCCGCGCCGACGCGCCGACCCCGCGCAGGCTCAGCGCCGTGGTGGCCCAGAAGACGGTGAGCATGACGACGACGAGGAAGACGGTGTCCGTCGCGAGCGCCGGGTCGATCGCGTAGGCGAGGCTCGCGGCGATGAACGAGAGCACGGTGGGGAACCAGGCGACGTTCTCGGAGTAGTCGCACCACACCGCGAGGAACCCGGTGCGCTCGCCGAAGGCCTCCTTCACCCACGCGTAGACCCCGCCGTCGCGCGGCCAGGCGGTGCCGAGCTCGGCCGCGGCCATCGCGATCGGCACCAGGAACACGAGGATCGACAGGGCGAACAGCGCGAGCATCGACCAGCCGTACTCGGCCATCACCGGCAGGTTCCGGGCGCTGACGATCGCGGCCACGTTGATCATCGCGAGGGCGAGGATCCCCAGCCGCGGGCCCCGGGCGCTCACCGGCCGCCCGCCGCGCGCACGGCGTCGCCGACGCGGTCGGTCAGGTCGTCGTCGGCGAGGCCCGGGACGGTGACGAGCAGGTCGCCCCAGGTGTGCACCACGGCGCTCCCGCGGGGCCGGAGGCGGACCTCCTCGGCGCGCGCGGCGGCGTCGCGGGCCTCCGGGGTGGCGAAGCGGTCGACCCCCACCCGGGCGACCTCACCGGTCGCGCACCCGGCCGGGGCGGCCGCGACCAGGAAGGTGGCGGCCGCGGTGGCGGCGGGCGCCGACGCGTCGGGGCGGTCGACCCGGGAGCACACGGTGAGCCCGCCGGCGGCGAGGGCCGGCGGGACCGCGTCGAGGCCCCGCGGGGTGAACGCAGCCCGCTCGCCGCCGGCCCAGGCCGCGAGGAGCGCGAGCACCCCGACGAGGACGAGGGCCGCCACGCCACCGGCGATCACCAGCGGTCTCGTGGTGCTCACGAGGGCGCGGACGGGGAGGGCGCCCCGCCGACGGCGGCCGGGACGAACAGCGGCCCGAGCCCCGGCACGGCGAGGAAGCCCTCCGCGCCGGCGTAGAGCAGCCCGACCCGGGGCAGGTCGGCGGGGCTGCGGTAGGCGAGGACCCGGGGCAGCCACTGCGGGTCGAACTTGGCGTTGAAGTCGTGCAGCGAGCGCACCTGGAAGAACGGGTTGAGCACCCCGACGGCCCTGCGGGCCACGCGCTGCATCGGCGTGAAGGGCACGTCCTCGTCGAACAGCCGGCCCCAGAGCGCGAAGTTCATCGACAGCCGCGTGACGCCGCGGGCGCCGAGCGCCTCGGCGCTGCGGGAGATCAGGAACTCCGTCATGCCGTTCGGGGCGTCGGGGCGGTGGCGCATGAGGTCGAGCGTGTAGCCGAACGTCGTCCCGGTCCACGGCCCGCCGTAGGCCGGGACCAGGCGGAGGAACCCGCCCGGCACGCCCTGCTCGTCGAGGGCGACGCAGAGCAGGAAGTCGGGGTTCCGCCCCGCGCCGGCGACGTCCTGGGAGAGCGCCATGGTGAAGCCGCGCTCGGGCGCCTTGCCCCGCCACTGGTCGGAGATCGCGTTCAGCCCCGCCACCAGCGCCGGCGAGGCGTTGGCCTCGGTGACCAGCTGGAACCGGTACGTGCGCTCCACGCGGCGCACCGCGGCGCGCACGCTCTTGCGGGCACGGCCCTCGAGCGTGAACGTCGTGCAGTCGAGGATCGCCTCGTCGCCGAGGTAGAAGCTGCGGAAGCCCCGGGAGCCGAGCACCCCGTCGCGCCCGACGGTGTCCTCCCGGGCGGCCAGGAAGGCGGGCGTCCAGGCGCGCTCGGCGCACATGGCGAGGAACTCGTCGACCACGCGGGGCACCGACCCCGGGTCGCCCACCGGGTCGCCGGAGGCGAGCGCGTACCCGCCGAGATAGGTGTAGGCGATCATCGCGCGGCCGTCGGTGGAGAAGAAGAAGCTCTTGTCGTCGCGCAGCGAGAAGGCGGCCAGCGTGTCCCACCCGTAGGTGCGCACCAGCGCGTCGGCGCGGGCCCAGTCGTCGGGGGTGTGGGGCGAGCGCGCCACCAGCGGCCGGAAGACCAGGACGAGCAGGACGACGAGCCCCGCGATCCCGAGGGCGAGCAGCGACGGCCCGAAGAACGCCGCGAACAGGGGGCGGGAGAACGTGTAGGGCCCGTCGACGCCGACGAGGCCCCCGAAGATCGTCTCGAGCCCGCCGAGGAGGGTGAGCGACGGCGTCATGCGTCCCGACTGCAGCGCCAGCCCGGCGAAGCCGAAGGCGAGGACCGCGCCGAGGTAGATCGGCACCACGCGCAGCAGCCGGAACAACGAGGGCGGGTCGGCCGGGGCGCGGAAGCGGTCGCGGTAGGCGGTGAGCAGCCCGAGCATCACCAGGCAGATCAGCATGCCGATCTCGTGCGGCCCCTTGACGAGGTGGGCGACGAGCCCCAGCCCGAACATCCCCACCGCGACCCGCCACGCGGTGCGCTTGCGCTTGGCGAGCTGGTCGGCGAGCAGGAGCAGGACGAGGCCGATCACCGCCGAGAGCACGTGCCCGGACACCACGAACCAGGGCGGGACGACGTCGAGCTCGAGCCGCGCCGCGAGGCGGGTGTGCACGAACGGGAGGTGCACGAGCAGGTGCAGCATCCCGGCGAGCGCGGTGATCCCCGCGATCACCCGGGGCGCGAGGGCTCCCTGCGTGGCGGGCACCGGCACGGGCGCCGCCGTCGGCACGACGGGCGGGATGGCGGGTGGGAGCGCGACCGGCGGCATCCCGGTGGGCGGGAGGACCGGCCGGTGGGCGCCTCCCGGACCCGACCCGGGCGGCGGGGTGAACTCCGGGCGCAGCGTGGGGAAGAGCAGGACCTCGCGGATCGAGTCGACGCTGGCGAGCAGCATGACGAGGCGGTCGATCCCGATGCCGAGCCCGCCGGTGGGCGGCATCCCGTACTCGAGGGCCCGGACGTAGTCCTCGTCGATGTCGCCTGCTTCGGGGTCGCCGTTGCGCTTGGCCTCGGCCTCCTCGACGAAGGCGGCCATCTGCTCGGCCGGGTCGTTCTGCTCGGAGTAGGCGTTGCAGAGCTCGAAGCCCGCGACGATGAGCTCGAACCGCTCGCTGTAGGCCGGGTCGTCGCGGTGCGCGCGCGCCAGGGGCGACACCTCGCGGGGGTAGTCGAGGCAGAAGACCGGTCCGTCGACGTCGTGCTGCACCCGCTCGTCGTAGACCTCGGTCATCAGCCGGCCCGGGCCCCAGCCGAGCTCGTAGTCGATGCCGAGGCGGTCGAGCGCCGCGCGGGCCTCCTCCACGGGCATCGCCGGGTGCATCACCGCGCCGGTCTTCTCGGCGATCATGTCGGCGAACCGCTTCCGCGGCCACGGCGGCGTGAGGTCGACGGTGCGCCCCGCGTAGCGGACCTTCAGGTCCGAGTCTTCCCCGAGCGCGGCGCGGGCCGCCGCGACCACCAGCGACTCGGTCAGGTCCATCATGTCGTGGTAGTCGGCGAAGGCCTGGTAGGCCTCGAGCATCGTGAACTCGGGGTTGTGCCGGGTGTCGACGCCCTCGTTGCGGAACACGCGGCCGATCTCGAAGACCCGCTCCATCCCGCCCACGATCAGCCGCTTGAGGTGCAGCTCGAGGGCGATCCGCAGGTACATGTCGAGGTCGAGCGCGTTGTGGTGGGTGACGAACGGCCGGGCCGAGGCGCCGCCCTGGATGCTCTGCAGCACCGGGCCCTCGACCTCGGTGAACCCCACCGACGCGAGGTGCTCGCGGATCGCCCGGATCGTCCGGTGGCGGATGCGGAAGATCTCGCGGGTACGGGCGTTCACGGCGAGGTCGACGTAGCGGCGCCGGTAGCGGGTCTGCACGTCGGTGAGCCCGCCGCGCCCGAGCGGCAGCGACAGCAGGGCCTTCGACAACAGGGTGCACTCCTCCACCCGCACCGACAGCTCGCCGCGGCGGGTGGTCATCACCGTGCCGGAGACCCCGACCCAGTCGCCGAGGTCGAGGGCGTCGACGGCCCGGTGGGCGGCCTCGCCGAGCACCGAGGTGTCGAGGAAGAGCTGGATCGCACCCGTGCCGTCGCGCAGCTCGGCGAAGCCGAGGTACCCGTGGCGCCGGCGGCCCACGAGGCGGCCGGCCAGGCGCACCCGGCGCTCGGTGACGGTGTCGGGCGGCAGGTCGCCGTACTCGCCGCGGACCGCGGCGACGCCCGTGTCGACCTCGAAGCGGTAGGGGTACGGATCGACCCCGGCCTCCCGCGCCGCGTCGAGCTTCGCCGCACGGACCGACCGCGGCGCGTCCGCCGGAGGGGTGATCGCCTGCACAACTGGAACTTTGACACACCGTGACGACGTGGGGGAAGCAAACAGGACTCAGGTCCCCGTTCGTCCCAGCCGTTCGACGGTCCGTGACTAGACCGTCACCGTCTCGTCGGCGGGTGGGGCACCGGCCCGAGCCAGCACGACGGTCGCGAGCACCGCGATGGCGACCAGCAGACCGATGAGGACCCACTCGATGCCGTCGGCCTGCACCCGCTCCCCCAGCACCGTCAGCCCCACGAGCGCGGCCACGAGGGGCTCGCCGACGGTGATCGCGGGCAGGGTGGTCGCGAGGTCCCCGGCCTGGAACGCGGCCTGCTGCAGGTAGGTGCCCCCGACGGCGGCCACGACGAGGGCCCAGGTCTCCCAGCCGAGCAGCAGCGGCACGATGCCGTCGCCGAGCAGGTCGACCACCGACTTCGTCAGCGCCGCGAGCACCCCGTAGGCGATCCCGGTGGCCACCGCGAGGGCGGCGGCGCGGACCCCGCCGCGGCGGCGGGCGGCGAGGGCCAGGCAGCCGAACAGCACCACGACGAGCACCGCGCCGGTGGGCGCCCACGCCGCGAACGGCGCCCGGTCCTCTCCCGCCGTCGGCTCGCCGACCACCAGGAACAGGGCGAGGGCGGCGGCGAGCACGAGGGCCCACGCGGCGTCCCGGCCGGTGACCCGCCGTCCTCCGGTCCACGCCTCCAGAGGCAACGCGAACAGCAGGGTCGTCACCAGCAGCGGCTGCACCAGCAGCAGCGAGCCGACCCCCAGCGCCGCGGCCTGCACGACGAAGCCGCCCGCGTCGCCCACCGAGCCGGCCCACCACGTCGGGCTGCGCACGAGGCGACGCAGCAGCCCCAGGCCGCCCGCCTCGTCGTCGGGAACGAGGGAGGCCGCCCGGCGCTGCGCCACCGAGCCGACGGCGAGCAGCAGGGCGGCGAGCAGCGCGAGCGCGACCGCGAGACCGGTCACCGTCAGCCCTCGAGGGGATCCGCGCCGTCGAAGGAGACCCCGTCGGTGAACCAGGGGGCGATGCGGTTGTCGAACATCGTCAGCGCCGAGCCGATCGCCATGTGCATGTCGAGGTACTTGTAGGTGCCGAGCCGCCCGCCGAACAGGATGTTGCGGCTCGCCTCCTTGCGCGCGAGCTCGCGGTAGCGCTCCAGCTTGGTGCGGTCCTCAGGGGTGTTGATCGGGTAGTACGGCTCGTCGCCCGACTCGGCGAAGCGCGAGTACTCCCGCACGATCACCGTCCGGTCGGTCGGGTAGTTCTTCCGCTCCGGGTGGAAGTGCCGGAACTCGTGGATGCGCGTGTAGGGCACGTCGCGGTCGGCGTAGTTCATGACCGGGGTGCCCTGGAAGTCGCCGGTGGTGGTGACGACCTCGGGGACGAAGTCGAGCGTCCGCCAGCCGAGCTCGCCCTCGCAGAAGTCGAAGTAGCGGTCGAGCGCGCCGGTGTAGACCGTGGGGACGTCGTCGCGCAGCTGGTCGCGCAGGTCGAACCAGTCGGTGTCGAGGCGCACCTCGATGTTCGGGTGGTCGGCCATCCGCTCGAGCCAGGCCGTGTAGCCGTTCACCGGCAGGCCCTCGTACGTGTCGTTGAAGTACCGGTTGTCGAAGGTGTAGCGCACCGGCAGGCGGCTCACGATCGAGGCCGGCAGGTTCTTCGGGTCGGTCTGCCACTGCTTGGCGGTGTAGCCCTCGAAGAACGCCTCGTAGAGGGGGCGGCCGACGAGCGCGACGCCCTTCTCCTCGAAGTTCTGCGCGTCGTTCACGTCGATCTCGGCGGCGTGCTCCGCGACCCAGGCGCGGGCCTCGTCGGGCGTCATCGCCTTCCCGGCGAACTCGCAGATCGTCGCCAGGTTCACGGGCATCGGGTAGACGCGTCCGCGGAAGATCGTGAACACGCGGTGCTGGTAGCCGGTGAACTCGGTGAACCGGTTGACGTAGGACCACACCCGCTCGTTCGAGGTGTGGAACAGGTGCGCGCCGTAGCGGTGCACCTCGATCCCGGTCTCGGGGTCGGGCTCGGAGTACGCGTTGCCGCCCAGGTGCGAGCGGCGCTCGACGACGAGCACACGCTTGTCCAGTTCGGTGGCGGCTCGTTCGGCGATCGTGAGGCCGAAGAAACCGGAGCCGACGACGACCAGGTCAGGCTCGTTCATGCACCTCACGGTAGTCGTCGATCCCGTGGGGTAACCGTGCGGCATGCCGACCGTGACCCGGACCGTCTCCACCCCCGCCCCCTTGGACGTCGTCCGGGCGTACCTGCGCGACTTCGGCAACGCCCCGGAGTGGGACGCCGGCACCGTCGCCTGCGAGCCGGTCGACGCCACGACGCCGGTGGCCATCGGCAAGCAGTGGACGAACGTCTCGGAGTTCCGCGGGAAGCAGACCACGCTGACCTACACGCTCGAGGCCGACGAGCCCACCCGCATCCGCATCGTCGGGCGGAACAAGACGGTGACCAGCGAGGACGAGATGACGTTCACCGGGGCCGACGGCGGCGGTACCACGGTGAGCTACACCGCGACCTTCACCTTCCACGGCGCCGCGAAGCTCGCCACCCCGCTCCTCGTGCCCTCGCTCAACGGGCTGGCCGACGACGCGGAGCGCTCGCTCGGCGAGGCGCTGCAGAAGCTGCCGGCCTCCTGAGCGGCCCCTGCCGGGGCTACTGCACCTGCGTCCGGGTGTTCCCGACCTTCGCGCCCTCGATCGTGTAGGTCGCGGGCAGCGTGATCGCCGAGTCGCGGTAGATGCCCATCTTCCAGTACGACGAGACCGAGGCCGTCGCCTTCTTGTCGGTGGGGTAGAGCGTCCCGCCGGCCGGCTTGTAGCCCGCGAGCACCTGGCTGCCGTTGCGCCAGATGTCCACCACGCCCTTGTTCGGGTCGCGTGAGAACAGCACGTGGACGATCAGGTCGATCCGCTGGCCCGTGGTCGCCGGGCCGAGCGCCTGACCGAAGAGCTTCGACCCGGCCGGGTGGCCGTAGCCGCCCGAGAGGTTGAGGTTGCCGTCGCGGACGGTGATCTCCAGGGGCGGCGAGCCGGTGCCGTCGTTCTTCCACTGGGTGATCACCTGCCAGGTGTTCACCTGCGTCGGGAAGCCGGCCGGCAGGTAGAAGGAGAACCGGAACCAGCGGTCCTGCCCCTCGGTGAACGACGCGGTGGTCGGCACGATCTCGGACCTGGTGCCGCCACCGGGCATCGTGAACCTCGCGGCCTTCGCCCCCGAGGTCACCGGGGAATCGACGATCACCGGGGCGCTCGCGCCCACGTTGTTCCAGGGGGTGTCGTCGAAGCGGCCAAAGCCCGAGGACGTGAAGTTCGCGTCCCAGGACTGCGTGGTCTGCGGCGGCGTGGGCACCGGGACCGTCGTGGTGGTCGGCGGCGCGGTGGTCGTGGTGACCGGCGGGACCGTCGTCGTCACGGGCGGGACGGTCGTCGTCGTGACGGGCGGGTCGGTGGTGGTCACCGGAGGCACGGTCGTGGTCTCGGGCGGCACCGTGGTGGTCACCGGAGGCACCGTCGTCGTGACCGGCGGGACCGTCGTCGTCGTGACCGGGGGAACGGTGGTCGTGGCCGGCGGGACGGTCGTCGTCACGGGCGGGACGGTCGTCGTCGTGACCGGCGGCGTGGTCGTGTCCGGCGTGGAGAGCGCTGGCAGCGTCCACTTCTGCGCGTTGACGTTGGCACACACGGCGATGGTGATGACGACCTTGGCGGCGATCTTGTTGTTCTGCGGCGCCAGGCAGGTCTTCGACTTCTGGTTCTGCACGAAGCCGGTGGTGTAGGCCGACCACTTCTGCGACACCGAGGTGGTGGAGCAGACCACCAGGACGACGCGCGTGCCGGCGGTCGTCGCGCCGCCCAGGGTGTCGAGACAACGGCCCTGCACCCGGAGCGTCCCGTCGGCCCAGCGCGAGAACTGCTGCCCGACGTTGGTGCCGCAGGCGTTGAGCCACTGCGGGTTGTTCACCGTGGTCGCGTTGTTCGAGTTCTCGAGGCAGCCGCCGCCGAGGTTGGAGATCCGGCCCGTGACGGTCGCCGCGGACGCCTCCCCCGCCCCCGCCCCCGCCCCGAACACGCCGGCGAGCACCGCCAGGGCGGCGAGCACCGCCCCTATCCTCCGCACGACCGACCGATCCACAGCTCCCCCTCGAACGATGACCACGAGTGAGGGGTCGTGTGGATCACGACGGTCGTTACCGATTCGTACTGCCCCGAACGGTGGCAGCAGTGACGGAGGATGCGAGGCGGCCGGTCGGGACGGTCACCCGACCGGCCGCAGCACCTCAGTTCGCGACCTGCGCGTAGGTGTTGCCGATCTTTGCGCTCTCGATCGTGTACTGGGCGGCCTGGGTGATCGCCGAGTCGCGGTAGAGCCCCATCTTCCAGTAGGAGCTCGTCGTCGCGGTGCCCGACGCGGACGTCGGGTAGAGCGTCCCGCCGGCCGGCTTGTAGCCCGCGAGCACCTGGGTGCCGTTGCGCCAGATGTCCACGACGCCCTTATTCGGGTCACGCGAGAAGAGCACGTGGATGACCAGGTCGACGCGCTGCCCGGTGGTCGCCGGGGCGAAGGCCTTGGAGAAGGTCCGCGGGCCCGCCGGGTGGCCGTAGCCGCCCGAGAGGTTGAGGTTGCCGTTGCCGACGGTGAGCTCCAGCGGCGGCGACCCGGTGCCGTCGTTCTTCCACTGGGTGAGCAGCTGCCAGCTCGTCACCTGGGTGGGGAAGTTCGTCGGCAGGTAGAAGGAGAAGCGGAAGTAGCGGTCCTGGCCCTCGGTGAACGACGCGGTCGTCGGGACGATCTCGGTGCGCGTGCCGCCGCCGGGCATGGTGAACCGCGCGGCCTTCGCGCCGGCGGTGACGGGCGAGCTGACGAGCACCGGGGCGCTCGCGCCCACGTTGTTCCAGGGCGTGTCGTCGAAGCGGCCGAAGCCCGAGGACGTGAAGTTCGAGTCCCACACCTGGGTGGTCTGGCCCGGCAGGCTCGGCGTGGTGGTGGTCGGCGGCTTCGTCGTGGTGGTCGGCGGGACCGTGGTGGTGGTCGGCGGCTTCGTCGTGGTCGTCGGCGGCGTGGTGGTCGTGGTGGGCACCGGCGGCGTGGTGGTGGTCGGCGGGGTGGAGAGCGCCGGGACGCCCCACTTGTGGGCGGCGACGTTCGCGCAGGCGACGATCGTCATGACGCCCTTCGCGACGATGCGGTTGTTCAGCGGCGCGAGGCAGAGGCTCGACTTCTGGTTCTGCACGTAGCCGGCGACGTAGAAGTTCCACTTCTGCGAGGTCGACGTCGTGCACGCGGCGAGCACCACGCGGGTGCCGGAGGCGGTCGCCCCGCCCGCGGTGTCGGCGCACAGGCCCTGCACCCGCAGGGTGCCGTCGGCGTAGCGCGACCACTGCTGCCCGGCGGCGGTCCCGCAGTTGTTCAGCCACAGCGGGTTGTTGGCGGCCGCGACGTTGTTGGCGTTCTCCAGGCAGCCGCCGGCGGTGTTGGTGACGCGGCCCGTGACGACCGCCGCCTCCGCCGAGCCGGCCGAGAGGCCCGCGCCGAGCACGCCGAACAGCAGCGCGAGCGCACCCACCGCGGCTACGAACGCCGCTCTGGGACGATGGCCCGCCCGACCGATCTTCCTGTCACTGCCCGTCATTACGTCCCCTCACTGCGTGACCGTCACTCCCCCCTTCGCTCGCAGCGGCCCCGGTATTAGTCCATATGGAGTACACGACCGGGTGATCACGGCGCGGTCACGGCGAGAAAGGTTCCAAGACGATGCCTCGTCCGGCCGCCCTGGCCGCCGCCGCGCTGCCCCCGCTGCTGCTCGCGGCGGTCGGGCTCACGCACCCGCTGGTGCTCACTCCCGAGTCGGCGCCCTGGTGGCGCGACCTGCACGTGATCGGGCTGGTCGCCTTCCCGCTGCTCGCGCTCGGCCCGTGGGTGGTGGTGCGCGGGCGGGGGCTGCTGCTCGAGGGGCTGGTGATCGTCCTCGGCCTCGTCTACGCGTGCTTCTACACCGCGCTCGACGTCCTGGCCGGCATCGGCGGCGGGCACCAGACGATGACCATGGGCCCCGGTCCGTGGGTGGCCTCGCTGTTCGGCATCGCGGACCAGCTGGTGGTGCCGGGGGTCTACGCCTACCTCGCGACCGCCGTCATCGGCGGCGTCACCGCGATCCTGGTGACGCCCGGGCCGGGGCGGGCCGCGGCCGTCGTCGGGACGGTGCTCGTGGTGGGCGGGGCGTACTCGTTCCTGACGAGCCACATCTACTACCCCGTCGGGGTCCTGACGATGGTGGTGCTCGCGGTGGGGTGGACCGCGATGGCGGCGGTGGTGCCGCGCCCGGTCAGGTCGCCGCGGCGGCGGCGGCAGCCTGTTCCCACATGAGCAGGACGACGGCGAGGGTGAACACGGCGACCGGGGTCGGCATCCCGGGGAGGTCGGCCTCGGCGTCGCCGCGCCAGGTCCCGGTGCGGCGGATGGTGCCCCGCGGCTCGCTGCTCCCGGGCTCGGCGATCCACTCCTGGTCGGCCTTGAAGATCGAGCGGCGGCGGAAGTGCAGCTCCTCGTCGCCGGTCGTGATGCTCCAGTGCTTGCGGCCGATCCGCTCGGCCCGCGCGATCTCGGAGCCGTCGCCGCCGAGCAGCGTGTACGTGGTGCCCGTCCACGTGGACTGCACCTCGTAGGCCACGCCGTCGAGCGTGTAGCGCACCGACGAGCGCCAGCCCTTCGCCTCGAGGACGAGCAGGGGCGCGCCGTCCTCGCGGACCTCCCAGCGGGACCTCAACGACGAGACCCGGTGCGCCTCCAGCATGGGCCGCATCCCATCAGGGGAGATCGTCGGGTTCAAGTGAACGGCAGGTCGACCGGGGGTGGCGCGGCCGGCACCGCGCGTGACGGTCATGATGCTCGGGAGACAGGACCGGCGACGGCGGCGTTTCTCCGACACTCTGCGTCGCGTCCACCGACCGGCGGGAGGCGGTGTCCGTGATCGCTCCCGCCACGGCTCCGCTGACGCGGACCGCCGCGCCCGCGACCACGAGCCGGCAGGACCCGACGCGCTTCCGGCCCGAGCTCCAGGGTCTCCGGGCCCTGGCCTGCGGGCTCGTCGTGATCTACCACGTGTGGTCGGACCGGGTGTCCGGCGGCGTGGACGTCTTCTTCGTGATCACCGGCTTCCTGTTCGCGGGCCAGCTCGTCCGCGCGGCCGAGCGCGGCGCGGTCGACGTGCTGGGGACCTGGGGCCGGATGCTGCGGCGCCTCGTCCCGACGACGGCCGTGGTGCTGCTGGGCTGCATCGTCGGCGGCTGGCTGATCGTGCCCGAGAGCCGCTGGCCCCAGACGATCCGCGAGGTCACGGCCTCCGCGTTCTTCGTCGAGAACTGGCGGCTGGCCGCCGACTCGGTCGACTACTACGCCGCCCACAACACGGCGAGCATCGTGCAGCACCTGTGGTCGCTGTCGATCCAGGGCCAGTTCTACCTCGTCTTCCCGCTGTTCGTCGGGGGTCTCGCACTCCTCGCGCGCCGGCTGCGGGTCGGCCCCCGGCGCGTCGTCCTGGTGGCCCTGGCCGTCGTCTCCGCCGCCTCCCTCGCCTACTCGGTCCACCTCACCGCGGTCGACCAGACGCTGGCCTACTTCCACTCCCTGACGAGGGTCTGGGAGTTCGCCCTGGGCGGCCTGCTCGGACTGCTCATGACGCGGGTCGCCCTGCCGACCGGAGTCCGGGTCGCCGCCGGCTGGACGGGGGTGGTGGCGCTCGCGGTCTGCGGGATCGTCCTCGACGTCGAGGGCGGCTTCCCCGGCTACTACGCCCTCTGGCCCGTGCTCGCCGCCTGCCTCGTCCTCGCCGCCGAGCGCACGGGGACGGTCCTCGGGGCGGACCACTGGCTCTCCTCGCGCCCGATGCAGTACCTCGGCCGCATCAGCTTCCCGCTCTACCTGTGGCACTGGCCGGTGCTGCTGCTCGCACTGTTGGCCACGCACCGCGAGACGGCCGGGATGCTCGGCGGCCTGCTGGTGGTCGCCGTGTCCCTCGTCCTGGCGGCCCTCACCGACCGGCTCGTCGACCAGCCGATGGCCCGCGCCCGGCGCTGGCGCGGGGCCGGCTACCGGTCGGGCGCGATCGCGGTCTGCGGGGTCCTGCTGGTCACGCTGGGCTGGCACGCCGTGACGACCGTCCGCGCCGAGCCCTCCGGCGTACCCGGCGACCTCGACCACCCGGGTGCGGCCGCCCTCACCCCCGGGTTCGTCTACCACGGCGCCCCGTCGCCCGCGCCCATCCCACCCGCCGTCTCCGCCTACGAGGACTGGGTGCACTACGAGGACGACTGCGCCCGGCCGGCGGCGGCGCCGCGGCTCGAGCGGTGCACCTGGGTGGCGCCGACCCGGCCCGACGCCCCCACCGTGGTGGTCGTCGGCGACTCGCACATGCAGCAGTTCCTCCCCGCCCTCGCACCGGTCGCGCGGCAGCGGGGGTGGCGGGTCGACACGCTGATCCGTCCGGGCTGCCCGTTCTCCACGACCTCGGAGTCGAACGTCGGCGAGGTCGAGTGCATCGAGTGGAACCGCGCCGCCATCGACGAGATCATGCGTACGAGGCCGTCCGCCGTGGTTGTCCAGGCGAGTCACGGCGTGCGCCCCGGTCCCACCGAGGCCACCGGGCCGGGCATGGTCGAGGCCTGGCAGATCCTGGCCGGCGCCGACATCCCGATCCTCGCCGTGCGCGACAACCCGCGCTACGGCTATGCCCCGTCGAGCTGTGTGGACAACTACCGCCGCGGCGCCCCGGAGTGCGACGTGCCCCGGGCCGAGCTCTACGGGCCCGCTCCGCCGATCTCGCGGGTGGCCCTGCCGCCGACGGTGTCCTACCTCGATCTCGCCGACCGGATCTGCGGTCCTCGGACGTGCGACCCGGAGGTCGGGAACGTGACGGTGTACCTCGACGACAACCACCTCACGGCCACGTTCAGCTCGTCGCTCGCCCCCGTCGTCGGGCCTCGTCTGGCGGCCCTCGTCGATCGGTGAGCGCTCCGGCGCACGGTCCCGACCGGCCGTCGCAGCCCGCCTCGACGGGAACGGCCACGCGGGGTGTGATCCCGGGATGGAGCGTCTCTCGGGGTCCCGCCGGCTGCGCCACGCCCTCCGGGTGCGCCTCGCCGACCTGGTGCGGGACGCCGTGGAACCGGTGGTGGCCCGCCACACCGACGACCTGCGCCGCGAGTTCTCCGACCGGCTCGACGGGCTGGGCGGGCAGGTCGAGGGGCTCCGCGCGACGCTGCACGACCGCGAGGTCCGCGACCGTCGCGACATGCTCGCCGCCGGGGAGCGCGAGGCGGTAGCCACGAGCGCGAAGTTCGTCCGCGAGTCGATGCCCGGTGCCCGCACGTTCCCGACGCCCCCCGAGACGCTCGCGCACGCGCTGGCCCTCGCGCCGACCGGTGGCATGGCCCTCGAGTTCGGGGTCTACAGCGGGACCACCCTGCGCCAGATCGCGGCGGCCCGCGGCGGGACGGGCGTCTTCGGCTTCGACTCCTTCGAGGGCCTGCCGGAGGACTGGCGCGCAGGCTTCCGGGCCGGGACGTTCGCGGTGGAGGAGCTCCCGGAGGTCGTCGGGGCCGACCTCGTCGTCGGGTGGTTCTCCGACACGCTGCCGGGCTTCCTCGACGCGCACCCGAGCCCGGTCGACCTGCTCCACCTCGACGCCGACCTCTACTCCTCGACGGCGACCGTGCTCGAGCTCGTCGGACCGCGGCTGCGGCCGGGATCGGTGATCGTGTTCGACGAGTACCTCAACCACCCCGGCTGGCAGGACGGCGAGCACCGCGCGTGGCGCGAGCACGTGGCGGCGCACGACCTCGAGTTCGTCTACGAGGCCTTCACGCACGACAACGAGCAGGTGGTGGTGGTCGTGACCGGCACGGGTCCGACCGAGGTCCCGGCGGCCCGGGTCGGTCTCGAGGCAGCACGACACTCCTGACGCGCCGGTCCGCCTCGGGGCTCCGTCTCCTACCCTCGGAGCACCATCGGGGAAGGATCGTGCTTGTGACGGACGTGCAGTCAGCGGCGGGTGCGCCGGCGGGGACCTCCGCCGCGCCCGGTCGCTTCCTCGTGCAGCGGGGCCTCTTCACCGGGCCGAGCGCCGACATCCCCGACGAGATGTACGTCGAGGTGGTGGCCGGGCACGCCGAGCGCCGCCGTCGCCACGTCCGCGTGGGCGCCCACGGCCGGGTCAGCACGAACACGTACTTCGGCCGGTTCCCGGCGTCGTACTGGCAGCGCTGGACCACCGCGACCTCGGTCCGGTTCGAGGGCCGCATCAGCGGGACCGGACGGGTCATGCTGCGCGCGTCGGACACCAACGGGGTCCCGCGCACCGTCGCGGTGCACGACGCCCGGACCGAGGACGTGCGCCTCGAGGCCCGGCTCGACCGCTTCCTCGACGGCGGGGGCCTGTGGATCGAGATCGTCACCGACGACGCCGAGCTCCTGCTGCACGACGCTCGCTGGACCGTCGAGGCACCGACCACCCGGCGACGGACGAACATCGTCATGTGCACCCACAACCGCGCCGACGACTGCGCCGCGACGCTGGGCGCCCTCGCCGACGACCGGGAGGCGCTCCGCGTCGTCGACGAGGTGATCGTCGTCGACCAGGGCACCGACGCAGTCGAGACCCGCCCCGCGTTCGCCGACGTCTCAAAGGCGATGGGCGCGCAGCTGCGCTACCTGCGCCAACCGAACCTCGGCGGGTCGGGCGGGTTCACCCGCGGCCTGCACGAGGTCGTCACGAAGGCCGGCGGCGAGCCCACCGACGCGCTGTTCATGGACGACGACGTGCGCTGCGAGCCCGAAGTCGTCGTCCGGATGGCGGCCTTCGCGCAGTACACCGCCCACCCGACGATCGTCGGCGCGCAGATGCTCAACCTGCTCCACCCCACGCAGGTGCTCGCCGGCGCCGAGTACGCCGTGCTCGAGGACCTGACCAACGGCCATGTCGCCGCGGGTGCGGTCGGGGAGTCGGACGTGACGTCCTACCTCCCCGACGGCACGAAGAACGTCCAGGACCGCCGGGTCGACGCCGGCTACACGGGCTGGTGGTCGTGCCTCATCCCGATCGAGGTCACCCGGGTGATGGGCTACCCGCTGCCGCTGTTCTTCCAGTGGGACGACGTCGAGTACTCCTACCGCGGGCGGGCCCACGGGTTCCCGACCGTGACCCTGCCGGGGGCCGGGCTGTGGCACGCCGACTTCCCGTGGAAGGACTGGGACGACTGGCACCGCTACTTCAACCTGCGCAACGCCATGATCACCTCGGCGCTGCACAGCGGCTTCCCCGTCCGCCATATCGCCGGGACGCTCGGGAACCTGCTCGCCCGCTACCTGCTGTCGATGAACTACGGCCTCGCCGCGACCCTGATTCGGGCCGTGGAGGACTTCCTCACCGGTCCCGAGGTCCTCGACGACGGCGGGGTGGGCGCCACCGCGCGCATCCGGGCCGAGCGGTCGTCGTACCCCGAGACCGTCATGCACCCGGTCTCGGCGGCCCCCGAGCTCGGGACCGCGCAGATGCCCGTGGTCCGCGCCGGCGGGAAGCCGACCCGGATGAAGGCCGTCTGGGCGAAGCGCGTCGTGCAGCAGGTGACCGGGCGGGTGCCGTTCCACGAGGGGCTCGTCGGCGCCGGCGAGGCGCACTGGTGGCACGTGGCGCTCTTCGACCGCGTGGCCGTCACCGACGCCGGTCAGGCCGGTGTGCGGGTCCGGCAGCGCAACCCCGAGCGGCTGAAGTGCCTGGGCCGCGACGGCGCGAAGGTGCTGCTCCGTCTGGTCCGCGAGGGGGAGGACGCCGCCGGTCGGTGGCGCGCGGCGGCCCCGGGCCTGACGAGCGCCGAGAACTGGCGTCGCCTCTTCGGGGTCGACCGCTGACGGGACGTGGCCCCTAGCGGCGGACCGCCACCAGGTACGGCCCGACGTCGCGGACCGCGAAGGCCGGGGAGGCGAAGAGCCTCGCCGGGAAGGTCGCGTCGCTGAACGCGACGTTCGGGGTCACGGGGAAGGCGTCCTCGACGATCCGCGTGGTCCCCGACCCGTTCGGCTGCCGCAGGAGCACGAACACCTCCGGCGCGGGCCACGGCGACGAGTCGAGCCGTCGCACGAGGTCGCCCGCGTCGCGCGCAGCGGCCCAGGACCGGATCGCGTCGTTGCGGGCCTCGTACTGCGCGAGCGGGTTCGAGTAGTGCGGCGTCGACTGCTGGAACCCGTGGAACGGCTCGTTGACGAAGAACTGCGTCGGCCCCCCGAGGACGACCAGCCGGTCCGGCGGCTGCGGGGTCAGGTCGCGGACCGTCCCCACGAGCTCCGGGGTCCAGGCGTCGATGCGGCTGCGGTCGAGACCTGCCGCGGCCGGTCCGGTCGGGTACGGGTCGCTGTACGCCTCGGCGACGGGCCCGGAGTCGGGTGAGATCGCCCCCTGGGTGTTCGCCAGGAACACGAGGGCCGCGAGCACCCCGCCCAGGGCCCGGACCGCCGGCCATCGCGGCCGCACAGCCTGCACGACCTCCACCGCCGTGAGCACCCCGGCGCACACCAGCACGAGCTCGATCACCGGGGCGAGCCGGAACGCGAGGCTCGTCTGGCCGACCAGGAGCAGCGGGACGGTGAGCGCGTACCAGCCGAGGACGAGCAGGGTGAGCATCCCGAGGGGCCGGGCGAGGCGGGCGTGGGTGGTCCAGCCGAGGACGATCCCGATCAGCCCGACGAGGCAGAGGGCCCCGAGCGACGTCGGCTGCAGCATCGGCAGGGACCAGAAGGCCCCGTCGGAGGGCAGGTAGCGCTGGGCGTAGCTCCGCGTCGGCGCGCCGCCGAGCACCGCGAGCACGTAGGGCGTCCAGACGACGAGGGCCAGGACCAGTCCGATCCCGACGACGACGCCCGCCCGCCCGGAGCGGGGCAGCAGGACGCCGAGCCGGTGGCCGCGCGTGGGTACGAGCGCCGCCAGCACGACGAACACGCCGAAGAAGCCCGCGTGCAGCGAGTACGTCATCGCGGCGACCCCGAGGAACACCCCGGTCCCCACGAGGGCCGCGAGCCGTCGTCGGGACTCCTCGGCGCGGACCGCACGCCAGACGATCACCGCCACCGCGGGCATCGGGGCGGCCAGCAACCAGGCGTAGGGCTCTGCCGAGGACACCCCGAGACCGACCACCACGGTGGCCGTCGCGACGAGGACCGCCCGGGCCGGGGAGACCACGAGACGCCAGGCGACGAGCGCGACCCAGCCGGCGACGGCCAGTGTCAGGATCGACCAGGGCTTGTAGAACGCCCAGGCCGGGATGCCCGCCAGGTCGGCCCCTCGTCCGCCGAGCCAGAACCAGGCGGCCGGGTAGTACGAGGGCAGATCGAGGTAGTTCATGTCCACCAGCGCAGGAGTGGACGCGAAGCGGGCGAGGGCCTGGACGCGGAAGCTCTGGTCGATCGAGATGCCGCCGAGGTAGTACCGCGTGCCCTGCAGGAGCAGCCCGAGCCAGAGGGTGGGGAGGGCGGCGAGCAGGCCGGGGACGGCCAGGGTCCCGAGCGTGCCCGCGGCCCTCCCGGAGGCCGCCAACCACACGAGCGCGGCCACGACCACCGCACCGAGGGTCGCCGCGACGGCGGACGCGGCGTACGTGGGGAACGGGATGCGCAGACGGCCGACGGCCGCGAGGAGCACGACGCAGGTGGCGACGGCGACGACCAGGCCACCCAGGGCCGACCCCGGGGCGGTCGACCGCCGGCTCACCGCTGCTCCGCTGATGGCGCACGCTCCCTTCGCGACGACGCGCACCCTACGAACCCGCGCACCGTCGGACGACGTCACCCACACGAGCGGGCGCGCCGTGTGACGACGACCTCCTCCCAGCCGATCGCCCCCGCATTGCTACCTTCGCCCGGCGCCCTACCCAGGACCGATGGAGCTCGCCGGGTGACCTCGACCTCGCAGGACACAGCCGGAGGGACGGCCCGGTCCGACCTGACGCACGCGGGGGGCGAGCACTCCCCGGGACGCTCGGGGCCGGTCGTCCTCACCGCGCTGTCGGGTCTGGTCGCGATCGTGTGCGCGGTCCTGCTCCCGCTCCTCCCGGTGTCGGTCGACCGCCCGGTGGTGTCCTGGCCGCAGGTCCCCGGGGCACCCGAGTCGACGACGCTGGCGCTGACGGCGCAGCGGCCCCTCGAGCTCGACGTGCGCTTCGGCTGCGCCGACGTCCGGGCCGCCGCCGCCACTCCGGACGGCGTCGTCGTCGCGACGGTGCGCCCGGACTTCCCCGACGCGCAGCGCGCCGGACTCGTCGCGGCGGTCCGGGGGGACCGGCTGCAGGTGACCACGCGCGGAGAGACCCTCTCCGACGGTCCCGTCTCTCGCTGCGACATCGCGATCCGCGGTGACCTGTCCGGCATCGCGATGACCGCCGACGGCGCCGAGGTCGGGCGGCTGCCCGGGCCCTCGCTGCCCGACGTCGACGCCCTGGTGAGCTCCCTGACCTCGGCGCCGGGCCTGCAGGTGCGGGTCGTCCCCGACGACGAGTTCGCGACCTCGCCGACCCCGCTCAAGGTGGTCGTCCTCGTCGTCCTGGTGCTGGCCGTGATCGGCGCGCTCGTCGGGCTGGGGCTCCTGGACC
Source organism: Actinomycetospora atypica (assembly GCF_042653685.1). Taxonomy (NCBI): domain Bacteria; kingdom Bacillati; phylum Actinomycetota; class Actinomycetes; order Pseudonocardiales; family Pseudonocardiaceae; genus Actinomycetospora; species Actinomycetospora atypica. Next base: position 79,707 of record NZ_JBHSIV010000009.1, read on the forward strand.
GGGGAGCGGCCGGGCCGCGGGCCGGCCCGCGGGGCCCGTGGCCCCGCCCGGCCGTGGTGGACGCGGTCGTGCCGCTGGTGATGATCGTGTGGCTGTTCATCGCGCCGACCACCGACGACGACGGCTACTACTCGGCCATGGCGGCCAACGTGCCGTACTCGGGCTTCGTCGGGAACTACTACCAGCTCTACGACCAGTCCTTCACGCCGTACACCTGGATCTACTACGCCCTCTCCTGGTGGCAGGGGGTCGCCGGGACGAGCCCCGTGGTCCTGCGGCTGCCGGCGCTCGCCCTCGGGCTCCTGACCTGGGTGCTGGTCCGGGCGTTCACGCGGCCGCTGACGACCGGCCCGGGCGTGTCGCGGGCGCTGCTCGTCGGTCTCGCCGTGGCGTTCCTCGGCTGGTGGCTCCCCTACGACATGGGGGTCCGCCCGGAGGCCGTGGTCGCCGCCGGCGTGATGGCGAGCGCCCTCGCCCTCACCGTCGCCGTGGAACGCGACCGGGTGCTCCCGATGGGCCTGGCCGTCCTCGCCGCCGGCGTCGGCTTCACCGCCGGGACCACGGGCTTCGTGGCGCTCGCCCCGCTGCTCGCCTCGGCGCCCGCCTGCTGGCGCGTGCTGCGCGGCCGGGGGCGGCGCGTCGCCCTGGTCGCCCTCGTGGGCGTCGTCGCCGCCGGCGGCGTGGTCGCCCTGCTGGCCTTCGCCGACGGCTCGCTGCGCGACTTCGCGCGGGCCCAGCAGATCTTCCGGGGCCTGCAGTACCCGGAGACCTGGTCGACCGAGATCGTGCGGTGGAACTACCTGCTCAGCGACACCGCCCCCATGGGCAACTACGCCAAGCGGCTGCCGGTCCTGCTCACCCTCCTCGCGCTGGTCGGCTTCCTGCTGTTCCTGACGAGGGGTCGCGACGGATGGCCGTCCCGCCTGCGCCTCGCCGGCACGACGACCACGCTCGGGTTCCTCCTGCTCTGGATGACGCCGAGCAAGTGGACCCACCACTTCGGGGCGCTCGCCGGGATCAGCGCGGTGGTCCTGGCCGGCGTGCTCGTCCTCGGGCCCGGCCTGGTCCGGTCCGGCGCCGGTCGGCCGCCCCGCTGGCCGGTCGGGGTGGGCGCGCTCGTCGCCGTCGCGGTCGTCGTGGCCCTGGCGATGAACGGGGCCAACACCTGGGCCTACTCCTGGATGCTCGGCATGCCCCACCCCAGCGAGCCGCCCCAGGTCTCGCTGATCCGCTTCGGCCAGCCGCTGTGGTGGCTGCTCGGCGGCGCCGTGGTGACCGCCGTCGTCGTGGTTCTCGCCCGTCGGCGGCGGACTGAGCTCGGGGGCGCGGCGCCCCTGGTCGCCGTCCCCGTCGTCGCCGGCGTCGCGGTACTCGTCATGCTCACCTACCTGCTCGGGAGCTTCGGGCTCGCGGCGGTGCGCACCTCGGGGACCTACTCGCCCGGCGCCGATGCCCTCCGCGACCCCCTCGCCCGGGACTGCGGTGCCGCCCGGGCCGTCCAGGTGCTCGACCCCCGGACCGCCCGCACCCTGCCGCAGCTCGCCGGGACCACCGCGGCGACCGGGGACGCCTTCGGCGGCGGCGGCACCTGGTCGCCCTCGAGCCCCCCGCCCGTCGCAGGGGTCCCGGTCTGGGGCAGCCACCGGCCCGGCCCGGACGGCGCCGACCCGGCCGACGGAGCCGGCTCCGGAACCCTCACCACGCCCTCGTTCGCGCTGCCGCCCTCGGCCGCCGGGGAGACGGTCGCGCTCTACCTCGCCGGGCGCACCGGCGACGGCAACGACGTCCGGGCGGAGTACGCCGTCCCCTCGGGCACCGTCGAGGTCGCCGGCCTCGGTGCGGGCCGCGACGGCGACGTCGTGGACGCGCGGGAGTGGCGCTCGGTCACGCTGTCCCCGCCGTCCGACGCCTCCGCGGTGCGCATCGTCGTCGAGGACACCGCGGACGGGGTCGGGGCGTGGACGGCGGTCACCGCGCCGGTGGCGCAGCAGTGGGTGCCCCTGCGCGACGTCGTCCCCGCCGGCTCGGCCACGGCGGTCGGCTGGCCGATCGCCTTCCTGTTCCCGTGCCTGCGGGGCCCCGTCGCGGCCGACGGTCTGAACGAGCCAGTCTCCACCGTGGTCACCTGGGGCGGGGAGCCGCTGTCCGGGGTGCGCGACAGCGCCTTCCTCCCCGAGCGCGGCGGCCTGTTCGTCCAGAGCTACCGGAACTCCGCGGTCACCCAGCTCTCGGCCCGCTTCGCGGACTCGCCCGGCACCACCGGAATCCAGGTCTACATGCTGCGGAACCCGCTGCCGACCGGTCGGTTCACCGTCGAGCGCGGGTCGGCGATCGTGCCCGGGTGGCAGGTCCCACCCAACACGACCTTCTCCGAGCCGGTGGGGCCGGACGCGGTCGTCCGGCCCTGACCCGGTCGGGCCGGCCGGCGTCGGGTCAGGCCGAGGTCGTCACGTAGAGACGGCTGTCCCAGCGGGGGCCGGCACTGGTGTCGGGGTCGGCGGCCACGACGCGGGCACCCAGCGACTCGACGAGGCGGTGCACCTCGGCCTCGGGCGTCCCGTGCATCTCCATGCCGCGCCGGAGCATCCGGGCCACCGACACCGGCAGCGCCGCCAGGACGCGGCCGGCGAGGGACGCGGACGGCTGGGTCGGCATCTGGAAGACGACCACCGCGCCGGGCCGTGCGATGCGCCAGAACTCCCTGATGTAGCCGTGGGCGAGGGCCGGCGGCATGTGCTGCAGGACGCGGCAGGTGTAGACGAGGTCGACCGAGTCGGTCTCGACCGCGGCCAGGTCGGTGCCCGCGACCTGCAGAAAGCGGCACGCCGGGTCGGGCACGATCTCCCGGGCCTTCGCGAGCATCGTCGGGGAGATGTCGCAGCCGAGGACCTCGGCGAAGCCGGCCTGGGCGAGTCCGTGGCTCAGCCGGCCGGCGCCGCAGCCGAAGTCGACCGCACGCCCACGGCCGACGTCCAGGCCGAGCTCGCCGAGGCGCTTCGTCAGCGCGTCGATCTCGGTGACTCCCGTGGCGAGGAACTCCTCGGGGGTCCAGCGGTTCTTGTCCTTGCCCTTGTCCGTGAGCACCGCCCACATCGGGTCCTCGCTGCCCAGCTTGGTCCAGGTGCGGGAGACGTCGTCGATGTCGCGCTCGGTGGTCACGAGGGGTTCTCCATCAGGGTGTCGGTCAGCCGGCGGCCTTGGTGAAGACCGCCTCGTAGGCGTCGAGCACGGACTCGACGCTGAAGCTGGCGGCGGCCGCCGCACGGCCGGCGGCCGGGTCGGGCGGGGTGTCGCGGAGGGCGGCCAGCCCGTCGCGCAGGGCGGGGACGTCGCCGGGGGGCACGATCCGCCCGAAACCCGTGCGCTCGACCGGGAGCCGCACGCCGGGGAGGTCGCTCACCAGCGCGGGGACGCCGGCGAGCATCCCGACCACCTGGACGATGCCGAACGCCTCGAAGGCGTTGATCGACGGCAGGGCGAAGGCGTCGATCGAGGCGTAGAACTCGCCGAGGCGGTCGTCGGGCACGAAGCCGAGGAGCTCGATGCGCGGGTCGTCGCCGGCGTGGGCCCGCACGCGGTCGACCACGCTGCCCCCGGCGATGCGGCTGTGGTCACCGCCGATGAGCAGGCGCGCGTCCGGGTCGTCGAGGGCGAGGAAGGCGTCGACGAGGTGCTCCACGCCCTTCTCCTCGACCAGACGGCCGAGGAAGCCGACGTGGAAGCCGTCGCCGCGGCGGTAGGTCGGGGACGCCTCGGGCACGGGGAGGCAGGGCGGCGGGATCGCGACCATGTGCGGGGCGATCTGCAGCCACAACCGGCTCTCCCGGGCGTAGTCCTCGCTCGTCACCACGGTCGACGCCGAGCGGCGGAGACCGCCCTTGCTCGCGCGGTCGACCATCTCGCGCTGCGCGGCGTTGACCAGACCGGGCGGGAGGCTGACGTCGCAGTGGTAGGTCGAGACGACCGGGATCGGGGCGAACCGGGTGAGCAGACTGGCCTCGATCAGCGGGAGGTGCAGGTTGGCGACCCGCGAGCGGCGCATCTCGCGCAGGGCCAGGCGGGTCAGGTTGATCCCGATCGTGCCCTTGCCGACCTTCGCGAGCACCGGGGCCCGGACCACCCGCACGCCGTTGATGACCTCGTCGTTCGGCAGGGACGGCTCGTGCTTGCTCGCGACGACGCACACGCGCCAGCCGCGGGCCGCCAGCCCCTCGGCGACGTCCCGCGCGACGTTGGTCAGGCCCGAGACGTACGGCGCGTAGTAGGTCAGGACGATGACCAGGTCGTTCTCGGCAGGCGTCTCCGTGCGAACGATGGTCGCGCCTCCCCTGCTCGTGCGGCGGGCGGTTTCCGGAACCCGCCAGCTCGACGTGAGTCCGATTCAGCCCGTTTCTCGATGCAGAACCACGGTAGCGCCCGCCGGAACCGCGCCGGTCACGGGCTGCAGCGATCGACCGTCGTCGCCCCGAGGACGGGCGATCGGCTCGAGACCCTCGCCGGCGTGGGCAGGCATCAGGTGGGCGGACGACGACGGACCTGGAGGCTGGCCGCTCTGCAGCTCACGCCAAGCCATCACCGCGGCCACGGCGAGGACCGGGGCGAACGGCATGAAGATGCGCGACTCCTCCACTCGGCCCACCACGAAGGTGGCGGCGAACTGCAGGCTGAACCACGCGAGCGCGAAGGACATCGGAGGCAGGCCACGACGTCGGGCAGCGAGCAGGACCGGTGTCACCAGCAGTGCACCATAGAAGAGCAGCACCATCGCCCATGACCCGCTCGTGAGGTTGAAGGGCAACTGCACGACCGCTGTCCGGTAGGCGGCTTGCGGGTAGAACACCTGAGCGAGAAGCACCGTGCTGACGACCGCCGACCCACCGACTCCAAGCCCTACGAGCATCAACGGGCGGCGACGTCGGTGAACCCCGACGGCGATGAGGACCAGTCCCAGCCCCGCCGCATAATCAGTTCGAGCACCGCAAGCCAACACACCGAGCGCGAACAACGCCGCTGCGTTCGGCCTCTCGTTGAGTAGACACGTTGTTGCCGCGGCCACGATCACGGTGAGGAGCATGACCTCCGGATGCCAGTGGTCCAGCTTCGCGACCCAGTACGCCCAAGACCCCGCAGCGGCGAGAAGTAGGGCCGGGGCACCTAATTGACAGGACAGTCGGTACAACAGGACGACTGTCACCACGAGCAGGGCGAAATCGGCCCCCAGAATCGCCGTGGGTAGGGGCAGGCCGGTCCCCATGGACACGAGGTGATCGACCCACGGCATCAACGGCCGGTACTGGTTCGGCGCGATGGCCGTGCCGTCGATGGTCGACTGAACGACCCAGGTGTCGTAGCCGAAACCACTCATTCCCTGGATGAACCACCGCTGCCTGATCCGGACGAAACATCCCAGGAAGACGAGGACAGCGAGAAAGGTCGGTAGATGTCGGACCAGACGAGGGTCGTCGACCCAGCGCTGTCCCTTGGACGGCTGCTGAGCGTGGGTCACCGAACTGCGGACGACCGTCCCCCCGGTGGTCATACCGCAGCTTGACATGGCCCCCGAATCCGTCCGCACCCGACCCGCCGATCACTGAACCATCACGAGAGAAGTGCGTGCAGGGCATCGACGGACGCGACACGTCGATCCTCCGTCCAGGACGCGTGATCGTGGCACGAGGGAGTCACGGGAGGCGGTGGGCATGCGGTCGAGGCGGCGTTCAGCACGGCTTCACCTCGGCCCGTCCTGGTCGGTTGTTAGCGTCTCCCCCCGCATCAGGTGATCGAGGACGGGAGCTCGGACGTGGCCGAAGGCACCGATCAGGGTGTCGACGCGCCCACCGTGTCGGAACGCCCCGGACCGACCGCGAACCCGGTCGCCCTGCTGCGCCGACTCGCTCCCCTCCGACTCACGGCCCGGCCGTCCACCTCGAGGACGGTGGAGCTCAAGGAGCGGCCGGACGCCTTCACCCCCGACGACGACCGTCCGGACCGCTGGGGACCGGATGACTGGGGGCTCGACGGTCTCCTCGTCGCTCGTGTGGTCGCTGTGGCGTCCGCCCTCGTCGCGATCGTGTGTGGGGTGATGCTGCCGTTCGCACCGGTCGTCCAGAACGCACCGGAGATCCGTTGGCCCCTCGACGTCCAGCGGCCGGAATCGACGATGCTGATGCTCACGGCCTATCAGCCGGAGTCGCTCGACGTCCGCTTCAGCTGTCGTGCGGCTCGTGCCGCCGCCGCCACACCGGAAGGCCTCGTCCTCGGGACGATGTCGCCCGGCGCGAGTGACTTCGACGAGAAGGCCCTCTCGGTACGGGTACGAGGGAACGTCGTGACCATCCGCAGCGGCGGACGGGACATCACGGCCGACCCTCTGCCGGCCGGCGAGTGCTCCTACGGGATCAGCGGCAACGCGAACGAGGTCCGGGCGTTCCGCGATGGACGAGAACTCGGGACCCTCGTCCCCCGTCTCGGCACCCCCGATCCCGACGAGGTCCGGAACGTGCCTCCCGACTCGGAACCGGCGCCGAAGCCGATCAGCGCCCTGCCCGAGGTCGACGTGCTCATGACCTCGCTGGACGCCCTGCCGGGAGCGGTCGCAAGTGACCTGGAGGTCCGGCTCACCGCCGACGACCGCTACGCGAGCACACCGACGCCGCTCAAGCACGGACTCATCACCGCCGCGGTCCTGGCGGTGGTCGTCGGGGGGCTGGCGGCGACGTCGTCGATCTATCTCGCCCGCCGTCGGGGACGCCAGGCGAGCAGCACGGACGCCGAGCGGGGGCCACCCCGGTGGCGCCGGGTGGACTCCTCGCTGCTGCTGCGGCTCGGAACCTGGCGCCCGAGGGTCACCGATGTCGTCGTGGTGGTCGTCCTGCTCGCCTGGCTCTACCTCACCCCGCTCTCGGACGATGACGGCTACTACAGCCAGATGGCGGCGAACGTGCCGTTCTCGGGCTACGTCCCGAACTACTTCCAGCTGTACAACCAGGGCTTCACGCCGTTCTCCTGGCCCTACTACCTGCTCTCCTGGTGGCAACAGCAGGTCGGGGTGGCACCTGTCGCGATGCGGGTTCCCTCCGTGGTCCTCGGACTCGTGACCTGGTCCGCGATCCGCGTGTTCGTCGCCCGCTGTCCGGGCCTGACCCACCCGTGGATCGAGCACCGCCTGGCCGCGTTCGCGACACGAGGGGTCCTCGCCGCGGCCTTCCTCTCCTGGTGGCTCCCCTACGACGTGACCACCCGCCCGGAGCCGTTCACCGCCGCCTTCGCGGCAGTCGCGCTGGCGCTCGTCGCCGAAGGCGTCGAGCGGGAGCGCCTCGACGTGCTGGCCGCCGCCGTCGGGGTCGGGGGAATCGGCCTCATGACCGCTCCGACCGGCTTCATCTGCCTGGCTCCGCTCCTGGCGGCCAGCCCCACGGCGTGGCGGGCGATCCGTCGTCGGTCGGCCCACTGGTGGGAGATCCCACCCCGTTGGCTCGTCGTCCTCGCCCCCGGCGCGCTCGGCGCGGTCGCGGGATTCGCAGACGGGACGTACGGCGACTTCGCCCGGTCCCAACAGATCTTCGCGCCTGTCCAGCGGGCTCAGACCTGGTACGTCGAGTGGCAGCGCTACGCCTTCCTCCTCGACGAGACGACCCGCTTCGGCGCCTACGCCAAGCGCACGGCCGTCCTCCTGTGCCTCCTGGCGATCGTGTGGTTCCTCGTGACGGCGGTCGTCGCACGGGTGCGGGACCTGCCGGTCCCGCAGCGTCTGATGCTCTCGGGCTGGACGACGATCCTGGCCTTCGCGCTGCTCCTGCCGACGCCCAGCAAGCCGTCCCACCACTTCGGGGCGATCGCCGGGGTCGGCGCCGCCTTCCTCGCGCTCATCCTCGTGGCGGGGCCCGGCCTGGTGCGCGACGCCGTCCGCACGCGCGAAGGCCGGGTCCCCGTCCCCGCGATCCTGGCCGCATCCGTGGCTGCCATCGGCGTCATCGCCCTGGCCGGCCACGGCCGGAACCGCTGGGCGTTCATGTGGGGGCTGGGCCAGCCGTCCTGGCTCGACTACCCCTCGGTCAAGGGCTTCTACCTCGACGAGCCCCAGTACTGGGCGGCGATCCTCGCCCTCCTCGCCGTTCTCGTGGCACTGGTGACCTCCTGGCGTTGGCGCGGTTGGCGGCCCTGGTCGTTGCTGGTGGCCATCCCGTTGCTCTGCGTCGCCGCCATGCTCACGACGACCACCCGGTTCGTCGCGGACTTCGCCCTGGCCGCCGATCGCACGGCGGACTCGTACTCGGCCGCCGCCGACTCCTGGCGCGATCCGTCGGCCTCCCGGTGCGGGGCCGAACAGGCCATCGACGTGCTCACTCCGCAGCGACTGCCCCTCCCACCACTCGCCCCCGGGTTCGCTCCCGACGCACAGGACCAGGCCTTCGTCCCCGACGGCTTCCTGAGCACGAGCCCTCCACCGGCCGATCTACCGCGAGACCTGCCCGTCTGGGGCAGCTTTCTCGCCCCGTCGGAGGGCCGGTCCCCCGACGCCAGGACCGGCACCTTCGCGACGAAGTGGTTCCGGCTGCCCGCCGGGTCGTCCCGGGACATCGCCCTGACGACCCTCATCTCGGGCCGGATCGGGGAGGGCAACTCGCTCCGCCTGGAGTTCGGCCGTCAGCCGCCGGGCCCGAACTCCCCGGTGGAGGGCCTCGGTGGCCTCGGTGTCGACGAGAAGAGCGACGACACCGCCTGGCGTGCGGTCAACATGACCCGGTCGGGCAACCCACCGGTCGACGCGACCCTCGCACGGGTCGTCGCCACCGACACGACGTCGGACGTCGGCGGGTGGCTCGCCTTCACGGCACCGCTGGCCCAGCGGTGGGCTCCCATGACCACCGCCCTCGCGCGGGACGGGGTCTACAGCGTCAACTGGGAGAACTCGTTCCTGTTCCCCTGCATCCGTCAGCCGGTCCAGCAGAACGGGATCACGGAGCCCATGGACGGCTTCCTCGGGTACGGCGAGACTCGACGCTCGGCCCTCGCCGACTTCCAGGCGCGCACCAACAGCGGTGGGATCGTCGGGAATGCGCTCCGCGAGGCCCGTACGACAGAGCTGCCGACGCGGTTCCGCGACTTCCCCGACACCGACGACGACGTCTTCCTGATGCTGTTCGACAACCCGTATCCGAGCGATCGGTACGACATGGAGCGCAAGAACAGGGTGGTGTCGGGCGGGACCCCCTGAACCGCTCAGCGACAGGTGGGCGGGCCGTCGAGAAGACGGCAGTCGCCCGTGGTGCGGTAGTACGCGAGTAGTTCGTCGGACGTCAGGGGCGGGATGCGGCCCGTGCGGTCGGACAGCGTGATCAGCGCGGCGAGCGTGCGGGTCCCGCCCCATCCGTCACCGACCTGCTCCGGGGTCAACGTCCCTGCCCGCAGCCCCGCGTCGAGGCGGTCGAGCGTCGTCGTCTGGGTTCCGCCGCGATCGACCGGGAAGGGCCAGTCGGTCGGGATCCGGCGTTGTCCGCTCGCGAGCTCTGCCCGGGTCTGCATGCCGCCCTGCGTCACCGGCACGATGATCGTCACCGCGGCGGCGACGACGAGTATCGACGCCACCGCGACCGGGACCCAGCGGGGCAACCGACGGGACCGCGAGAACGCCCGGACCAGTTCGTCGAGCGCCGGCGCCAGGAGCAGCCCACCCACGACCGCGACCGCGACGATCCGCCGCGACCCGGGCACACCGCTCGACACCACGTAGAGCCCGACCGCGGCGAGTGCGACCGCGAACCATGGCCAGGCGGCACAGAACCGTCGGAGCAGGGCGACGACCGCCGCGACGGCCAGCACGCCCGCGACGATCTGCGAGGTCAGCATCGCCTGGGAGGAGAACCAGTAGTAGCTGCCGCCGTCGTCGACGAGCAGGTGGCCGACCTCGACCAGCCGGACCTGCCAGTCCCCGAGGTCCGCACCGGCGCGGCCGCCGCCGGTCACGACGATCCCGCCGTTGTCCCACCACAGGAGCGGACTCAGCACGAGGGCGGCGCCCACCGCGCCCCCGAGCAGTACCAGGGACGCGTCCCACACCGAGCGGATCCGCCACAGGCACACCAGCACCACGACCGCGGCCCAGGCGAGACCCGCCGTGTAGTTCGACACCGCGATCGCCGCGAGGACCAGTCCTGCCGGCCAGAGCCGTCGGGGAGACGTCGCCACGAACAGGGCGGCCACCCCCCACAGCGCCTCGAGACCGTTCTCGGTGCCGACCCAGGCCACCGTGGTCGTTCCCGGGAGCACGGACGCCACCACTGCTCCGACCAACGCGGTGGCGGGCGAGCACAGGAGGCGGCGTCGAGCCACCAGATAGAGAAGGACGGGCAGGAGTGCCATCGCGATCGCCTTGACCGGGCGCGCGTAGAAGAGGTCGTAGTGCGGGGTGATGTGCCCCGCCACCAGGTAGAACAACTGCGACCCGGCGTTCGTCGACCAGATCGAGGGCTGCCAGTGCAGGGAGAGCGCCAGCGTGTCGCGCTGGGTTATCGACATCTCCTCACCCGCGAGCACGCCCTGGGCGGTGGCGCCGGCGGCGAACCACAGGTTCCACGTCGCAGCGGCCACGAAGAGCACGATCAGTGCGGCGACATCGACCGCCACCACGCCCCGGCCCTGCCCGCGAGCCGATGGGACACGGAACGCCTTCGTGGGGGCCTCGCTCGCGCCCCGACCCGTCAGGAGCACCGCAGGACGAACATCGACGACTCCCCGGCTCCCGGGCGCAGCACCATGCGCCCGGACAGGAACTGGGCGAGGGCGGGCACCGCGTAGCGCGCCGCGTCCACGAGCTTCGGCAGACGCGAGTAGGGGACGTTCCAGAGCCCGTCGGTGCCCTCGCGCTCGACCGTGAACCCGTGGTCGAGCAGGACCGCGCGCCACTCGGCATGGGTCTTGAGGTTGATGTGGGTGGGGTCGGCGAAGCCCATCCAGTCGGCGCCGGCCAGGGCGCGGCCGCGGCCGGCCGGGTCGGGCATGACGACGAACGCCTGCCCGCCCGGGCGCAGGATGCGGCGCCAGGTGCGCAGGACGGACGAGGCGGTCTCGTCGTCGAGGTGCTCGAGGACGTGGATCGCGGTCAGGGCCCCGAAGCCGTCGTCGGGAAGGTCCTCGACGCGGGTGGTGATGGTGCAGCCGGGCGCGTTGCGGCGGGCCGCCTCGGCGCTCCAGTCGGAGAGCTCGAAGCCCGAGGCCGGGCCGAGCGCCGAGAGCCGGCGCACGAGGTGGCCGGTGCCGCAGCCGAAGTCGAGATAGGGCCCGGCGTCGGTGTAGCGGCCGACGAGACGGGTGTAGTAGCGCAGGGCGGGCCGGTCGCCGGCCTGCCCGTTGGCGTCGTAGTAGGCCTCGTCGTAGTGCTCGGCCTCGCCCTGACGGGGCTCGAAACTCATGGGGTCCTCCCGGATCGGCGTGTCAGCAGGGCCGTGCTCACCAGCGCGCCCACGAGCGACCCGACCCCGAAGGCCACCTCGCCCGCCACCACCACGCCTGGCACCAGCCAGAACGTCAGGCCCGCCACCACGAGGCCGGCCATCCAGCTCAGGGCCACGTCGACGTGCCGGTTGCGGGCGACGTGGACCTGCGTGACCACCACGAGCGCCACGTGCGCCAGCACCCCCGCGACGATCACGGCGAGCTGGACCCCGTCGATGCGGTACTCGGCCCCGAAGATCAGCGTGATGATCGGGGGCCCGATCCACCAGGCGAGGGGGACGCCGACCACGGCGAGGGCCACGAGCCCCCCGGCGCCGCGGACCAGCAACCGGACGACCTCCCGACGACGGCCCGCTCCGAGCAGGCGCGTCAGGGTCGGCACCACGGCCGACTGCAGCGGCACCACCATCGACAAGGGGGCCTTCGCGATGGTGAACGCGGCGACGAACACCCCGGCCGCGGCCTGGGCGCCCCCGTTCGCGAGGGCGACCACCACCACCGGCAATCCGTTGAGCAGCAGCTGCGCGCACACCGACCCGACGAGCAGCGGCATCGCCGAGGAGGTCAGGGTGCGGGTGGAGTGGACGGTCTCGCCGGGGACGGGGAACTGGCGCTCGGCCGCGCGCCACGCCGCCGGGATCAGCGGCAGGTGGGCGACGGCGATCGCGGCGACGAGCGCCCAGCAGTACCAGGCGGCCATGCCGGCGCCGACGACGAGCAGGACCACGGCCGAGCCGAGGCGCAGCAGGGCGTCGAGGACCATGACGGCGCCGTGGCGCACGAGCCGGTCGGTGCCGATCAGCACGCCGCGGAGCAGGAACTGCCCGGCCGAGACGACGCACAGCGCGACGAGCGCCGCGAAGGCGCCGAGGTGCCCGTCGAGGGAGCTCCAGACCAGGGGTGAGGCCGCGGCCAGCACCACCAGGGCGAGCCCGCCGAGGATGCCCGCGGTGCCGGCCCCCGCGACCAGCACGCGTCGCCGGGACTCCCGCATCGCCAGACGGCGGGCCAGCTCCTGCTCCAGCGGCAGGAACGGCCCGAAGCCGAGGACGAGCGCCAGGGCCCAGAACGCGCCGAAGGTGGCGTACTCGGACGGCGTCAGGCCGCGGGCGACGACGGCGAGGTAGACGTTGACCAGCAGGCCCGACACCACGACCCCGAGGCCGGCGGAGCTGATCAGGCGTCTCGCGCCCGGGCCCTCGCGGGGGTCCGAGCGGGCCGGATCGGTCGTGGTGCTGATGGGACGACGATAGCCGGGCACTCACCGTCGCCCGGCTTGCACCATCCGCGTGATGCTGGGGCCGCACCGGTGTGTGACCTACCGAGTGTGAAGGTACGGTGACCCTGTGAACGTGCAGAAGGTCGTCGGCGTGCTCGTGGCGGTACTCGTCGTCTTCTGGATCATCGACTCCCCGACGACGGCGGCCGGCACGGTCAACGCCATCCTCGGCAACCTCGCCTCCGCCGGGCAGTCGATCATCCTGTTCCTCCGCAACCTGGTCTAGCCGGCGGTCGGGACCTCCGGGTCGGCCGCCCCGGGCAGGACCACGTCGGTGATGACGATGTTCAGCTCGGTGATCCGCACGCCCGCGATCTGCTCGACGGCGTCGGGGACGTGCCGCCGCAGCGCCCGCGTGATCTCCCGCGCGCCGGACCCGTACTCGATCGCGACGTCGAGCCCGACGACGGCGGTGTCGCCGGTCAGGTCGACCCGCACGCCCGCCACGTTCTCCCCGCCGGTCAGGGTCTGACGGACCGAGCCGAGGGCGCGGGAGGCTGCGCCGCCGAGGTCGGTGACGCCGGGGATCTCGCGCGTCGCGAAGGCCACGACCTTCTGGACGACGGCGGGGAGCACCTCGGTGGTGCCGGTGACCTCGAGGGGGTCGGGGATGGGGGGCGGCGTCGCTGCACTGGTCATGTCCCCCTGTACCCCGTCCGGTCGGTCACGACGACGAGGGACGCGCCCGTTCGGGCGACCTGGCGCCGAGTCGCAGCACGAGGGTCGCGAGAGCGGCCGCGAGCAGGGAGGCGACGACGATGCCCACCTTCACGTGGTCGTCCGCGACGGTGCCGCCCCCGAACGCGAGCTCGCCCACCAGCAGCGACACCGTGAACCCGATCCCGGCGAGCAGGGCGAGGCCGAGGACGTCGAGCCAGCGCAGGGACTCGTCGAGCCGGGCCCGGGTGAAGCGCTGGACGAGCCACGTCGCACCCGTGACCCCCACCGCTTTCCCGACGACGAGGCCGACGACCACGCCGATCGTCACCGGGTTGGCGAACGTCCCGGCGAGGTCGGTCCCCCCGATCACCGTCACCCCGGCGGCGAAGAACGCGAAGACCGGGACGGCCACCCCCGACGAGATCGGGCGCCAGCGGTGCTCGAGGTGCTCGGCGAGGCCGGGACCCTCCCCGGGCGATCGTCGGGCCACCGGCACCGCGAAGCCGAGCAGCACCCCGGCGACGGTGGCGTGGATGCCCGACTCGTGGACCAGGGCCCACGTGACGAGCGCGAGCGGCAGCAGCAGCCACGGCGAGCGCACGCGGCGCTGGACCAGCAGCGTGAAGAGCCCGAGCGGCACGAGCGCGAGCAGGAGCGGCCCCACGGCGAGGTCGTCGGTGTAGAAGACCGCGATGATCGTGATCGCGAGGAGGTCGTCGACGACGGCGAGGGTCAGCAGGAAGGTCCGCAGGGCCGTCGGGAGTCCGCGCCCGATCACCGCGAGGACCGCGAGCGCGAAGGCGATGTCGGTGGCCGTGGGGACCGCCCAGCCCGCGAGCCCCTCGGGGTTGCCCAGGTTGACCAGCGTGTAGAGCACGGCCGGGACCGCCATCCCCCCGACGGCGGCGGCGACCGGCAGCACGGCGCGCGCCGGGTCGCGCAGGTCGCCCGCGACGAACTCCCGCTTGAGCTCCAGCCCGGCGACGAAGAAGAAGATCGCGAGCAGCCCGTCCGCGGCCCACGTCGCGAGGCTCAGGTCGAGGTGCAGGGCCGCCGGCCCGACGGTCAGCGCGCCGAGGGCGGAGTAGGTCCCCCGCCACGGCGAGTTCGCCCAGACCAGGGCGATCACGGCGCCGCCGATCAGGAGGGCGCCCCCGATGGTCTCCTGGCGCAGCAGCGCGGCGATCCGCGTCGACTCGCCGGGCGACGGGGCGACGAACAGCCGCCCGGCACGGGTCCGGCGGAGGCGGTCACGGCGGGGAGTCTCGGTCACGACGACCTCTCGGGCAGGCGGATGGGACCGCCGACCAGACTTCCCGGCACACCGGGCACGACCCTACGTCAGCAGACGGCGTTCGGGGCCGGGAGCGCGAGACTGATCAGGTAGGCGTTCACCTGGGTGTCGATGCAGGCCTTGCCCTGGCCGTAGATCGTGTGGCCGTCGCCGCGGTTGGTCAGCAGCGCCGAGCCCGGCAGGCGCCCGACGAGGCTCACGCTGTTCTGGTACGGCGTGGCCGGGTCGTTGGTGGTGCCCAGGACGAGGGTCGGGGGCAGGCCCGCGCCGCTCGGCGGGGTCAGCGGGTCCTGAGGCACCGGCCACTCCGCGCAGGTCAGGCCGGAGACGAGGACGTTGCCGCTGAAGTGCGGCGCCCGGAGCTCGGCGGCCCGGGCCTGGACGAAGACGTCCTGCGGGTTGCGCGGCCACGAGTTGTCCAGGCAGGTCACCGCGTTGTAGGTGTCGGCGTTCGAGCCCTCGAAGTACCTCGCGGCCAGGCGCCGGAAGGGGCCGCCGTCGCCGCCGTCCGCGGCCTTCAGCGCCTTCGCGAGCACGGGCCAGTTGTCCTTCGAGTACAGCGGCAGCACCACGCCGAGCTCGAGGAGCCCGGGCGAGAGCGGCGTCATCCCCGCGACGGGCAGCGGGGCGGCCTCCACCCTCGCGCGCACCCGGTCGAGCATCGCGATCGCGTCCGGGCCGGCCTCGCAGTCGGGCCGGGTGGCGCAGTCGGCGGCGAACTGGCGCAGCGAGTTCTCGAAGCTCTCGGCCTGGCTCGGGTCGAGCCCGGGGAGGGTCACGTCGACGACGCCGTCGAGCACCATCGCCCGCACCCGCTGCGGGAAGAGCTCGCCGTAGACCTGCCCGATCGAGGTCCCGTAGGAGAAGCCCAGGTAGGAGATCTGCGGCTGGCCGAGGGCGTTGCGGATCGCGTCCATGTCGCGGGCCACGTCGCGGGTGCCGAGGTGGGGCAGCAGCTGGCGGTAGGCGTCGCCGCAGGCCTGGTCGTAGCGCTCGACCGACTGCGCGGTGGCGGCCTCGTCGGCGGGGTCGCCGGGGTCGGGGTCGCCGTAGTAGGGCGTGTCGGGGCCGACCGGGCAGGCGAGGGCGCTCGAGCGGCCGACGCCGCGGGGGTCGAAGCCGATGACGTCGAACCGGTCGGCCGCGGCCGCCGGGACCTGGCCGCTCTCGACCGTCTCGATCCCCGACCCGCCGGGCCCGCCCGGGTTCACCAGCAGCGCGCCGACCTTGCCCGCCTGGTCCTTCGCGGGCTGACGCACGATGCCGATCGTGATCGTGGGGCCGGTCGGGGCCTGGTAGTCGACCGGGACCGTGATCTGGGCGCACTCGAACGAGCCGTCGCACGGGACGAACACCGCCGGCGCGCCGAGCGGGGTCGCGGGCGCCGCGGGGGCGGCCGAGCCGGTGGGCGCGGCCGACGAGGACTGCAGGGGCGGGGCCGCGGTCGACCCGCCACCGGTGCACCCGGCGAGGGCGAGTCCTCCCGCCAGCAGGGCGACCGCGAGCCGCCCGACCGTCCGTCGCTGCCCCATCGCGCCGCCCCCGCTCCGCCGATCACCACGCCACGCCCGGGCGTCCCGGTGCTGCGGGCATCCAACCGCACCGGGAGATCCCCGGCCGGGCGGCTCCCGGTCGCCGCGGGCGGCCCCCTTCTCCCCGGGCGGCCACCTGGCTACCGTCGGCGCATGGACGAACCCGAGCTGGTGCTGGTCCCGGCGCTGGTCGGGCTCCCGGCCGCCCAGGCGCACGAACTGGCGATCACGGCGCGCGTGGTCGCCGTCGACCCCGATCCCGACACCCCGCCGACGGTCAGCGGCACCGTGACCGACCAGGAGCCGAAGGCCGGGTTCCGGGTCCCGGCGGGTGACCCGGTGACGATCTGGGTGGAGCCCGACGACGACGGCGGGGGCGGCAACATGCCCCTCGTGCAGCCCGACGAGCCGCTCGACGGCGCCGGGGCGAATGCCTGACGTGCCCTTCGGGCATCCGCGCCGGTGAAGATCGGGTACAAACTCATCGCCGAGGCCTACGGGCCCGCCGAGATGGTCCGCCAGTGCGTCCAGGCCGAGCAGGCCGGTTTCGACTTCGTCGAGATCTCCGACCACTTCCACCCGTGGGTGTCCGAGCAGCAGCACTCGGGGTTCGCGTGGTCGATGCTCGCCGCGATGGCGGCGAAGACCGAGCGGATCGAGCTCGCCACCGGCGTGACGTGCCCGATGATCCGGTACCACCCCGCGGTCATCGCCCAGGCCGCGGCGACCACCCAGATCCTCGCCGAGGGCCGGTTCACCCTCGGGGTCGGCTCCGGGGAGCAGCTGAACGAGCACGTCGTCGGGCAGGGCTGGCCCGCCGTGCACGTGCGGCACCGCATGTTCCGGGAGTCGCTCGAGATCATCCGGCTGCTCTGGCAGGGCGGCTACCAGACCTACGAGGGGCAGCACCTCACGCTCGAGGACGCCCGCGTGTTCGACCTGCCCGAGCAGCTCCCGCGCATCGTCGTGGCGGCCGGCGGGACGCGGGCCGCGAAGCTCGCGGCGGAGCTCGGCGACGGGCTGTTCACCACCGAACCGAGCCCCGACCTGATCGGTGCCTACCAGGACGCGGGCGGCTCCGGCCCGGCCTACGCCGAGGTCCCGCTGGCCTACGCGAGCACCGCGGAGGAGGCGGCCGAGTCGGCGCGCGCCCTGTTCCGCTTCGGGCAGGTCGGCTGGAAGGTGCAGGCCGAGCTGCCGAACCCGGTCAACTTCGACGCCGCGACCGCGTTCGTCACGGCCGACCACATGGCCGAGGCGTTCGGGTGCGGGCCCGACATCGAACGGCACCTCGCCGTGACGAAGCCGTTCGCCGACGCGGGGTACGACCACCTCGCTCTGATCAACGCGGGGCCCGACGTCGACGGGTTCTTCGAGCACGCCGCGAACGGGCTGATCGAGCAGGCCCGGGCCCTCGGATGACGCGGTGGGCGTCCGGTCCTCTCCCCCCGGGAGGACCGGACGCCCCGGCACACCGCATCAAACCGGGCGGTCTGCCCGCAACGGGAGTCTGCCTGGTGAACCTGTCGTGAAACAGCCGTCTCCCCTGTGATCCGTTCGACGGTCCGTGACACGCGACGAGCGTCCACCCACCCGGAGCATCGCTGCCCCAGACGCCGGTCACACGGCTGCTGGCCGTAACCTGATCGCCGATGGGCACGGACATCCACCCCGACGGCACGAGCGTCCCGTCCGCGCACGCCCGACCCGACGGTCGACCCGATGTCGAGGCCCGCCGCCGCCGCACCTTCGCGGTGATCTCGCACCCCGACGCCGGCAAGTCGACCCTCACCGAGGCCCTCGCGCTGCACGCCGAGGTGATCTCCGCGGCCGGCGCGGTCCACGGCAAGGGCGGACGCAAGGGCGTGACGTCCGACTGGATGGACATGGAGCGCGAGCGCGGCATCTCCGTGACCTCCGCGGTGCTCCAGTTCTCCTACCGCGACCACGTGATCAACCTGCTCGACACCCCCGGCCACGGCGACTTCTCCGAGGACACCTACCGGGTGCTCGCCGCGGTCGACGCCGCGGTGATGCTGCTCGACGCCGCCCGCGGCCTCGAGCCCCAGACCCTCAAGCTCTTCGACGTCTGCCGCGCCCGCGGCGTGCCGGTGCTGACGTTCGTCAACAAGTGGGACCGCCCCGGCCGCGACCCGCTGGAGCTGGTCGACGAGGTCGAGCAGCGGATCGGGCTGCGGCCCATGCCGATCACCTGGCCGGTGGGCATCGCCGGCGACTTCCACGGCCTCGTCGAACGGGCCGACGGCAGCATGCGCCGGTTCACCCGCGCCGCCCACGGCGCCTCGAAGGCGGCCGAGGAGATCCTCGACCCCGACCGCGCGGCCGCCGAGGAGGGCGTCGACTGGGAGCGGGCCACCGAGGAGCTCGAGCTGCTCGGCGAGATCGGCGCCGACTTCGACCCGGAGCCCTTCCACGCCGGCACCGCGACCCCGGTCATGTTCGGCGCCGCCCTGTCGAACATCGGCGTGGCCCGGCTGCTCGACGCGCTGGTCGACCTCGCGCCGCCCCCCACGCCGCGGCCGTCGGCGACCGGGGACCGGCGCCCGATCGACTCGCCGTTCTCCGGTCTCGTCTTCAAGGTCCAGGCCTCGATGGACAAGTCGCACCGCGACCGGGTCGCGTTCGTCCGGATCTGCTCGGGACGCTTCGAGCGCGGCATGGTGCTCACCCACGACGCCACCGGCCGCCCCTTCGCGACGAAGTACGCCCAGGCCATGTTCGGGCGCGACCGGTCGACGATCGAGGAGGCGTACCCCGGCGACATCGTCGGGCTCGTCAACGCGACCGCCCTGCGCCCGGGCGACACGCTCTGGGCGGAGAAGCCGGTCACGTTCCCGACCATCCCGAGCTTCGCGCCCGAACACTTCTCCGTGGCACGAGTAGCGGACGCGTCGAAGACCAAACAGTTCCGCAAGGGCATCGAGCAGCTGGACTCCGAGGGCGTGATCCAGGTCCTGTCCTCGGACCTGCGGGGCGACCAGGCGCCGGTGCTCGCCGCCGTCGGGCCCCTGCAGTTCGAGGTGGTGTCGGCCCGGCTGTCCGACGAGTTCTCGGCGCCGATCAAGCTCGAGCGCCTCGACTACACGCTCGCGCGGCGCACCGACGCCGCCGGCGCCGAGAAGCTCAGGGGCTCGGTCGGGATCGAGGTGCTCACCCGCCGTACCGACGGGGAGCTGCTCGCGTTGTTCCCGCACAAGTGGCGGTTGCAGGCCGTCGTGCAGAACCAACCGGGGCTCACGCTCGAGCCCCTGATCGCCGAGGGGAACGTCACGTGAGGACCCACGGTCTGCTCGGCGCGGCGGTCTCGCTGCTGCTCGTGGCCGGGGTGGTCGTGGGGTGCTCCACCGGCGAGCCCGCGACGTCGTCCTCCGGCTCGGGATCCGGCAGCACGGTCGCCGGCGCGCCCCCGCCGCTGACCGGCGCCCCCGACCCCTCGACGGTGCCACCGCCGATCTGGCAGGCGGGCCTCTCGGGGGCCGACCCGCTGCGCAACTTCCGCGACACCCCGTACAACAACGACGGGGCCCCCGCGCCCGAGGTGGTCGACGCCCCCGACGTGCCCGGGGCGAAGGCCCTGCAGTTCACGGTGCCCGGCGGCGGCCGGCGCAGCGAGCTCGAGCCGCAGACCCAGTTCTACCGCGAGGGCGACGAGGCCTGGTTCGGTTTCGCGTGGAACCTCCCGGCCGACTTCCCGGTGAACGCCGAGGGCTGGCAGGTCCTCGCGCAGTGGAAGAACCTCGGCGACGGCAGCCCGCCGATCGAGGTCAAGGTCGAGGGCGGGATGTTCAAGCTCGACGGCGGGGCCGG
The DNA here is from genome assembly GCF_042653685.1 of Actinomycetospora atypica. Classification (NCBI taxonomy): domain Bacteria; kingdom Bacillati; phylum Actinomycetota; class Actinomycetes; order Pseudonocardiales; family Pseudonocardiaceae; genus Actinomycetospora; species Actinomycetospora atypica. Next base: position 99,754 of record NZ_JBHSIV010000009.1, read on the forward strand.
CGGCAGCGACCCGGGCTCCGACTACTTCTCGATGCCGATCGGCCCCGCGATCACCGGCCGTCAGACCGACGTCGTCGTGCACATCCGGTTCTCCACCGACCCGGCCAAGGCCGTCGTCGACGTGTGGCAGAACGGCCAGAAGCGCATCGACGGGTTCCGGCCCCCGGGCGGCACCCGCTACGAGGGCGACGACTCGTACCTCAAGACCGGCATCTACCGCGACTCCGCGATCTCCCAGACCGCCGAGCTCCTCCTCGTCGACGCCCGGATCGCGGCGAGCTACGAGTCGGCGTCGGCGCTGGTGGGTCCCAAGAGCTAGCCCCGACGGGTCCGGGGGCGGGAGCTGCTCAGGGACGCCGCGAGCCGGGCGGCAGACCCCGGGGCGGCAGCGCGTCGTTGATGATCCGGGACAGCCCGGCCGGGTCGTCGACCTCGACGACCACGCGGTGGAACGGCACCCCGCGCAGGTAGATCGCGAGCAGCGTCGTCGCCGTCCGCACCATCCACAGCTGCCGGCGCTCCCCGACCCCGTAGGCACCGGCCCGCAGGAGTCCCGGGACGCTGATACCGGGCAGGTGGACGCGCGGGCTCGCGAGCACCGCGTCGCGGCGCTCGAGGGTGCGGGCACCGAGCACCCGGTCGATCGGCAGGAACACGCCGCCGCGGCACGCGAAGAACCGGTCGCTGCCGGTGAAGCGGAACAGGACGCCCTGCTCGGTCACCCTGGTCTGGACGCCCATCGCCGCGGCCCCCCTGCCCGGACTCCGACTGGTTACGGACGGTCGGTGCGCGCGGCGGACTTCTCGTAGGCCTGGTCGGTGGCCCGGCGGGCCTCCTCGTAGCCCTTGACGACGGCGGAGTGCCCGTCGTCGTGGGCCGCCGCGACGGCCTGCTCGGCCGCCTTCGCCGCCTCGGCGAGCGCCCGCTCGGCCTCCTCGGCCTGCTTCGACAGGTCGGCGCCCGCACCGCCGGACGCGGCGTCCGACAGGTCGGCACCGGTGCTCCCGGAGCCGACGGTCCCGGTGGTCGCGGCGCCGGTGCCGGTGGTCCCCATGCCCGGGGTCCCCGTCCCGCCGGTCTCCGCGCCGTCGGAGCGGTGCCGGGCACCCTCGTCCGTCGCGTCGGTGTCGTGCGCCCCCGGCGCTGGGGTCGATGACGTCACTGCGGGTCTCCGTCGTTCGGCGGCGGTCCGGGAAGGAAGGGTACGCAAACGATTGCGCACGCTGTCGACCTGGACGGGTTGCTTCGTTCGCCAGCATCGCACCCGGGTGACCCGCGACGCGCACGACCCCCGCTCAGCGCGGGTAGGCCGCCGCGTAGCTGGTCCCGATGCGCCAGTCGTCGAAGAACAGCGTGCCGGGCTGGGAGATCGCCGTGCTCCGGTAGATGCCGGTCTTCAGGTAGCTCGTGGTGCCGGGGTAGAGGGTGCCGGCGGGCGGCCGGAAGCCGCGGATCGCCTGCTTGCCGTCCACCCAGGTGTCGACCGACCCGCCGCCGCCCGCGAACCGCACGTGCACCACGACCTGGTGGGCCACGCCGGGTGTCGCGGGGCCCATCGGGATCTCGAAGGGCGCACCGCGGTCGAACCCGCCGTCGAGCTGGAACTGGCCGTCGCCGACCTTGACCGAGAGCGGCGGCGACCCCGTGCCCTCGTTCTTCCATTGGGTGATGACCTGCCAGTCGCCGGTGGTCGTCGGGAAGCCCGGCGCGAGGGTCACCGAGAACCCGAAGAAGAGGTCGTCGCCGTCGCGCAGCGAGCGGAAGTTCGGCTCCAGCTCGGCGCGCTGGCCGCCCCCGGGCATCGACACCTGCAGCGCGGGCTTGCGCAGCAGCCCGCCGAGGACCGACCCGACGACGTCGGGGGCGGCGGCCCCGACCATGTTCCACGGGGTCGAGCGGTAGTTGGCGAGCCCGTCGGCGTAGTCGGCCTGCCAGAGCAGCTTCCCGCCGTCGGGCGCCGGGGCGCCGGGCACCGCGGCCGGGCCGGTCGGGGCCGTGCCCGGGGTCCCGGCGAGGTAGCCGACCACGTCGAGGACGACGTCCATCGCCGACCCCGCGTCGGCCACCTGCACGGTGCCCTGGGGGCTGACCGGGACCACGGCGAACCCGGGCCGCACGGTCCCCGCCGGCACGACGACCGCGGAGGTGGTCGGCGGCGGACCCGCCCCCCAGACCCCGATCGCGCCGTTGCCCGTCGGGCCCAGGCCCGTGACGTTGAGCAGCACCGACGACACCCCGGTGGCGGGCAGCCCGGCCCGGCCGAGCACCGGCACGGTGCGGATCTGTCCGGGCGCCAGCGGGCCCGTCCCGACGGCCGCGGTGGCCGGGTCGGGCGTGCGGCTGTCGTAGAGCCGCGCGGGCGTGACGGCCCGCCCGACGGCCGCGGGCAGCACGGCGACGAGGTCGGCCAGCAGCTGCACGGTCCCGGCCTGGTTCGCGACGGTGATCGAGCCGTCCTCGCCGACCGGGACGATCGTCATGGTGGGCAGCGTGTCGCCCGGCACCAGCGTGAGCGTCGGGGCGAACGGCCGGGGGCCGCCGGTGCCCCAGGCGCTGACCGTCGTCGGGGCCGTGGCGTCGGTGGCGGTGAGGCTCAGCAGCACCGACGAGCCGGGCGGCGCGGGCGCGAAGCCCCGCCCGTCGACCTGCACGCGGCGCGACTCGCCGGGCTGCAGCGCGCCCTCGGCCCGGGTGTCGAGCATCCGCTGCGGCACGCCGGAGGCCAGCGGCGAGCTCTCCGGGAACCACCCGACGACGTCCACGGTGGCGTCGGTGACCCCGGTGACGTTGAACAGGCTCACCGCCCCGCCGCCGCCGAGCTTCGTGACGATCGTCTTGGTCACCGGGGCGCCCGGGGTGAGCGACAGCGTGGAGGTGGGCGGCCGCGGCGCGTCCTGCGGCCACAGCGTCAGGTAGCTCGAGCCGAACAGCGTGGTGCCGGTGACGTTGAGGACCACCGTGCCCGCGCCCGTGTCGGGCACCCCGCCGCGCCCGGCCACCGGGACCGACACGGTCTGGCCCGGTCCGAGCGGCCCGGCCTGGGTGAAGCCCTTGTCGACGACCTTGGTGGGCACCCGGGAGTCGAAGAGCCGGGCGGCCTGCAGGGGGACGAAGGAGCCGGCCGCGGGGGGCGGGGCCGGCGGGGCGGGCTGGGCGGACGCCGTGCCGGCTCCCGCGAGCAGCGCGAGGACCAGCAGCAGGGGGAGCACCCGGGCCGGCGAGCGGAGCGACGGGGAGAGGCCACGCGTTCTCATGGGCTCCTCGGGTGACGGCCGTCCGTGGGTACCGCCGGTCCCCCGATCGGGCGGTGCCGGACGAAGATGCCACACGCCCCGTGGCGCCCCGGCGCCAGGTGCCGCCGGCGGGAGGAGGACGCGATCCGACCGCCTCGCACGCCACGATGGCGCCCATGAGTCTCGAGGTGCAGGTCACGTTCGACGCCGCCGACCCGGCCGCCCTGGCCGCCTTCTGGGCCGAGGCGCTCGGCTATCGGCTGCAGGACCCGCCGGGCGGATTCGCGACGTGGGACGAGGCGCTCGACGCCTGGGGCGTCCCGGCGGAGCGGCGCAACGACGCCTCGGCCGTCGTCGACCCCGGCGGCAACGGGCCGCGGCTGTTCTTCCAGCGCGTCCCCGAGGGCAAGCAGGTCAAGAACCGGGTGCACCTCGACCTGCGGGCGGCCCCGGGCCTGTCCGGCGACGAGCGGATGGCGACGCTGGAGACCGTGGCCGACCGGCTCGTCGGCCGGGGCGCCACCCGGCTCCTGCGGGTGGAGCCCGAGCCGCCGTTCGTCGGCGGGAACATCGTGATGGCCGACCCCGAGGGCAACGAGTTCTGCCTCGACTGACCGCCGCGCCGGCAGGGGTATCGTTCACCGATCGCCCGGCGGGCGGAGTCGGGGCGAGCGGAGTACGAGGGTGGACCGTCTGACGCGGGCGACGCGGGAGCGCGTCCCCTCCTCGACGTTCCCCACCGATCCGGCGGCGCTGCTCCCGGAGGCCCGCCGCACCTGCCCGGAGTGCGACGCCCCGGTCGGCCGCGGGCGCGACGGGCGGCCGGGCCGACTCACCGGCACGTGCTCCTTCTGCCGGCGCCCGTTCGACCTGCGGCCCCGCCTCGCCCCCGGCACGCTCCTCGCCGCCCGGTACCGCGTCGTCGACCTCCTCGCCCGCGGCGGCGACTGGGTCTACCTCGCGTCCGACGAGGCGACGGGCGACGGGGTCGTCGTGACCCGGCGCCGCGACGACGACGCCGCGACCCCCGCGCTTCTCCTCGGGGTCGACCACCCCGCGCTGGTGCGCCTCGTCGACGTGGTGACGGACCCGGCCGTGCACCTCGTCGTCGAACGGCTCCACGGCGCCCCGGCGAGGGGCCCGATGTCCCCGGCCGCGGCAGCGGCCCTCGTCGGGACGCTGGCCCCGGCCGTCGGGCGGCTGCACGCGCGGGGCCTGCTGCACGCCGACCTCAAGCCGGCCAACGTCCTCGTCACCGACCGGGGACCGGTGCTGGCCGACCTCGGGTCGGTGCGGCGCGCAGACGACCGGACGAGCCCGGTGTGGGGCACGGAGGGGTTCCTGGCCCCGGAGATCGCCCCGGGCGGCGACGGCCCCTCGGTGGCCTCCGAGGTCTACGCGCTGGGCCGCACCCTCGACGTGCTGCTGGGGGCCCCGGTCCTCGCCCACCTCGGGCCGCCGCGGCCCGCCACGGAGCTCGACGCGGTGGTCCGGCGCGCCACGGCCGTCGACCCCGGCCTGCGCCATCCCGACGTGGCCGCCCTCGCCGGGGATGTGACCCTCGCGCTGCGCCGTGCGGGCGTTCACGCCACCCTGCCGGGGCAACCCGACGATCACGGCGTGGGGCGGACGGACGGCGGCGGCGCCGTGCACCACAATGCCCCCACGCCGCACCACCCCCGAGGAGCCTTCCCGCTGTGACCGAGTCCTCCGCGCCGCCGTCCGCGACGAACGGTTCCGACGACCAGGGTCCGTCCGATCCGCCGCGCGCCCCGGCCGTCGACCCGGACCCCACCGGGGGCGTTCCCGTGCAGTCCGTGGGCCCGGCCGGCACCGCCGGCGAGCACACCGACCTGCGGGCGGTGCTCGAGGCGACGCGCGCGCAGATCGAGGAGGCCGACTGCGCCGAGTGCGGCGCGAGCGTCGACGAGGCCGAGGACCTGGTGTGCGGGCGCTGCGGGACGCGGCGGCCCGCGGTGCGCGACCACGTGGAGTTCCGGCTCGGTCCGGCCGCCGCCGTGACCGACCGCGGCCTGCGGCGCCGGCGCAACGAGGACGCGTGCGCGATCGGACGGATCGCGACCCCCAGCGGCGAGGTGCTCATCGCGTCGGTGTGCGACGGCGTGGCGTCGGCGCGCCGCGGGGACGAGGCGTCGCTCGCGGCGGCGGAGGCCTGCGTGGCTGCGGTGCTCACCCGGATCGTCGCCCACGGCGTCAGCGGGCTCGACGGGCTCGCCTCGGTGGGCGCGAGCGCCGCCGCCGAGGCGGCGGCCGACCTCGTCCGGCTCGGCGACCCCTCCGACCCCCCGGCCACCACCTACACCGGGGCGGTCACCCGCGGCGGCTCCGCCGTGGTCTCGTGGGTGGGCGACAGCCGGGTCTACTGGCTCGCCCAGGACGGGACCTCGCAGCTGCTCTCGGTCGACGACTCGTGGGCCGAGGAGATCGCCGCGGCCGGGGTGATGACCCGCGAGCAGGCCCACGCCGACCGCCGCGCGCACGTGCTCACGCGGTGGCTCGGCCACGACTCCCCCGAGGGCCCCGCGCGGGCCCGCCGCTTCCGTCCGGCCGCCCCGGGCTTCCTGCTGCTGTGCAGCGACGGGCTCTGGAACCACATCCCCGACGCCGACCGGCTCGCGGCACTCATCGACGGCGTCGACGTGGCGGCCGACGCCCGCGCGCTGGTCGACGCGGCCCTCGCCGACGGCGGGTACGACAACGCGACCGTCGCCCTCGTCCCGCTCGACCCGGCCGACGGCGGCGGCGAGTGGGACCCGCGACCCGACGGCAGCGAGGACACCGGCCCGATCCTCATCCCGCTCGACGCCGAGGACCTCCCGCGCCGCGACACCGCGTCGGAGGACACGTACGACCCGGAGGGAAGCGCCGCCCGGCCCCCGCGCGGGAAGGCGCCCGACGGGCCCGCATGACGGTCTGGACCGCCCGGGTCTGGGCGGACCGCGACCACTACGAGCTGGTGCGCGCCCGGTCGACCCCCGGCGGTGTCCCGGTGCCGGACTTCCCCGCGGCGCCGCGGGAGTTCACCGTGGAGCTGCGGGGCGAGGAGGTGTCGATCGGCCGGCGCCCCGTCCCCGACGAGGCCCCCGCCGCACCGTCCGACCCGGCCCCGGGCATCGACCTCACCGGTCCGCCCCGTGACCCCGGCGTCTCCCGCCTGCACGCGATGCTGCTGGCCGTCGGCGACGACCGCTGGGTGGTGCTCGACGCGAGCTCGACCAACGGCACCACGCTGAACTACGGCGCCGAGCCCCTGGTCCCGGGCACCGCGGTGCCCCTCGACCCCGGCGACGCCATCCACGTCGGGGCCTGGACGACGATCACCGTCGGACGACGGTGAGGCGCAGGGTCGCCGGGTCGGGGTCGAAGACCGGGACCGGTGCCGGCACCCGCACCTCGCGCTGGTGGGACAGCACGAACCGCGCGGCCAGGAAGCTCGCCGGGACGGCGAGGACGGCCGCCGCGAGCGGTGCGATGCGCTCGTCGACGCCGAGGGTCACCAGCGCGACCACGCCGATCGTCGTCGCCGCGATGTTGACCGCCTGCGAGGCCGGGTAGAGCAGGAACCGCCGCCACGAGGGACGCACCCGGAAGGTGACGCGGCAGTTCAGGAAGAACGAGACCACCATCGCCGCACCGAGCCCGACGATGTGCGCCGTCAGGTAACCGACCTCGCCGAGCACCGCCAGGTAGACCAGGTAGTACGTCGCGGCGTTCACCACTCCGACGAGCGCGTAGCGCACGAGAGCGGTGATGGTTGCGGTCATGTCCCTACGTCCGTCCGCCGGGGGCCAGCGGTTCTAGTGGGTCGACGAGGTGTACACGGCGACGAGGAGCAGGGCCGCCCACGCCACGCCGAGCACCTGGAGCACCCGGTCGTTGATGACGATCTCCTCGGGCTCGCCGCCGTTGCCGCCGTCGACGTCGACGGCGTAGCGGAGGATCGCCACCACGAACGGCACCACCGAGATGATCGCCCACATGCTCGGCGGGGTCGGCAGGGCGTTGCGGACCGGCTGCACGCCGATCTGGAAGGCCCACAGCGAGTACGCCAGGATCACGATCGTGGCCGAGAGCGACCACACGAACCGCAGGTAGGACGCCGAGTAGCGCTCCAGCGACTTGCGGATCTTCGCGCCGGTGCGCTCGGCCAGCCGCATCTCGGCGTAGCGCTTGCCGGAGGCCATGAACAGCGAGCCGAACGCCATCGTCAGCAGGAACCACGGCGAGAGGTAGAGCGCGGCGGCCGCGCCACCGGCGATGGCCCGCATGAGGAAGCCGGAGGAGACGATGCAGACGTCGATCACCGGCTCGTGCTTGAGCCAGACGCAGTACGCGAGCTGCACCACGATGTAGATCGCGACGACGATCGCGAGGTTGCGGTTGGCGAGCAGGCTCAGGGCGATGCCGCCCGCGAACAGGACCACGGCCGTCACGTAGGCGACCGACGGCGGGACGATGCCCGCCGCGATCGGGCGGAACCGCTTCTTCGGGTGCGCCCGGTCGGCCTCGACGTCGCGGGCGTCGTTGACCAGGTAGACCCCGGACGCCACGAGGGAGAAGGCCGCGAAGGCGAGGAGCACCGACGGGAGGACCGCCAGGTCGCCCAGCCGTCCCGCCGCGAAGGGCGCGGCGAAGACGAGGACGTTCTTGACCCACTGCTTGGGTCGCATCGTCTTGAGCAGACCCAGGGGCAGCGCCAGCGGACCGGTGCGGCGCACCGGCACCGCAGTGTCCTCCGGCGCGTCCTCGGGCTCGCGGTTCTCGAAGTCGGGCACCGCCGGCGCCTCGACGGCGACCACGGGCTCCTTCTCGGGCCCGGCACTCTCGCGCTGCGTGCTCTCTGACGTCGTCATGCGGTCCTCCAGCGGCCGACGGACCCGCGGGCGATGAGGCGGCGCGTGGTGATCGCGCACGCCGCACCGAGAGCGGACCCGGCCAGCACGTCGGTCGGGTAGTGGACGCCCAGCACCAGGCGCGAGAACGCCATGACGGGCACCGTGGGGAGGGTCGCGGCGGACCGGCCGAGCAGGCCGCCGTAGAGCACGGCCGCCGCGGTGGTGGACGTCGCGTGCGAGGACGGGAAGCTCAGCCGGCTCGGGGTGCCGACGTGGATCTCGACCCGCGGGTCGTGCGGGCGGGGCCGCCGGACCACCCGCTTGAGGACGATCGACGCGGCGTGCGCCCCGGCCACCCCGGCGGCGGCGGTGGTCCACTGCCGGCGACGGGGACGGTCGAGCAGGGCGCCCGCGGCCCCGATCGCGAGCCAGCCGGCCGCGTGCTCGCCGAACAGGGACATCGCCCGGGCGGCCCCGACCACCGGAGGGCGGGCCGCGCGCCGCTGGATCGCGGTGAGCGCGACGGCCTCACGGGAACCGACGGACTCGCTCGTGTCGGATGACCGATCGAGCACACGTCCTCCTCGGCGCCTCCTGCGGTACCGAACCGATGTTACTCGGGTCTTGACAGACGGCCGTCACCGAGGCAGCGACGCGCGGGCGCCCCGGGCCGGACCACGGCTCAGAACCAGCGCTCGAGGACGACGGCGACACCGTCCTCGTCGTGGTGGCCGGTCACCTCGTCGGCCACGGCCACCAGGTCCGGGTGCGCGTTGCCCATGGCCACCCCGTGCCCCGCCCACCGCAGCATCTCGAGGTCGTTGGGCATGTCGCCGAACGCGACCACCTCCTCGGCCGCCACGCCGAGGTGCCCCGCCGCCCAGGCCAGCCCGTGGGCCTTCGTCACGCCCCGCGCGGAGCACTCGACGAGCCCGCCGGAGGAGGAGAACGTGACGTCCACGAGCTCCCCCAGACCGTCGCGGACGGCGGCGGCCATGGCGTCGCTCGACAGGCCCCGGCGCCGCGCGAGCACCTTGATCGCCGGCTGCGCGACCAGCTCGTCCTCGCTCACCTCGACGTGGTCGGAGCTCGGCCAGGCGTGCTCGAAGGTGGACTCGCAGCAGAACTCGGCCACGCCGGGCCGCGCGACCCGCTCCACGGCGAGGCCCGCGCCCGGGAGCGCGGTGCGCAGCCGGTCGAGGACCTCGACGAGGACGTCCGTGCCGATCTCGGTCGCGTCCAGCACCCGGTCCCCGCCCGCGTCCCACACCACCGCGCCGTTGGCCGCGACGCACAGCCCGTGGGTGCCGATCGCCTCGCACACCGGCGCGATCCAGCGCGGCGGGCGCCCGGTCGCCAGCACGAGCGGCACGCCCGCCTCGGCCATGCGCCCCAGGACGGCGACGAGCCGGGGCCCGGGGCGGTCGTCCGCGCCGAGCAGCGTGCCGTCGACGTCGCTGGCCACCAGCCGCGGTGCTTCCATGCCGACGATTCTGCGCTGCGGACCCGCGACCGGCCCTTCCCCCGTCGCTTCGCTCGCCCCGGCCCGGGTACGCCGGTCCCATGAGCCACGCCGAGACCGCCGCGACGCTCCTGGAGACCGCGGGCGAGACCTTCGCCGCCGAGGCCGGGATCACGCTGCGGGACGAGCCCGCCCCGCTCTACCGGCTGCTCGTCCTCACGGTGCTGCTCTCCGGCCGGGTGCAGGCGAAGCTGGGCACCCGGGCCTGCCGCGAGCTGGTCGACTCCGGGTTCGGCAGCCCGCAGCGGATGCGCGACGCGGCCCGTGACGACGTGCACGGCGCGCTCGACCGGGCGAGGTTCATCAACAAGGACCGGACCACCGACGCCCTGCAGGACGGCGCGGCCCTCGTCGCCGACCGGTGGCACGGCGACCTGCGGCGGATGCGCGCTGAGGCCGACGGCGACGCCGGGACCCTGACCGACCTGCTCACGACGATGCCGCAGGTCGGCCCGGTGGGGGCGGCCATCTTCCTGCGCGAGGTGCAGCTGGTCTGGCCCGAGTTCCGCCCGCACCTCGACGGCAAGGCGGTCGACGGCGCGGCGGCCGTCGGTCTGCCCACCGACCCGCAGGAGCTCGCCGCGCTGGTGGACGGCGACGACCTCGCCCGGTTCTCGGCGGCCCTGGTGCGCGCGACCCTCGACGACCACGTGGCCGAGCAGGTGGACGGCCGGTGAACACCCCGGGTGCATGCCCGTTGCTCCGTTCGAGTGGGGGATGCTCTTCCGTGTGGAGCTCGACCGGTCCGTGCCCGCCCTGCTGCTGAAGCTGGGCGACTACCCCCTGCACCACGGGGGCCTCGGCGTGGTGCGCAGCCTCGGGCGCTGCGGGGTCGACGTGTACGCCGTGACCGAGGGCGCCTTCACCCCGGTCGCCGTCTCCCGCCACCTGCGTGGCCGCGTCACCTGGCCCACCACCGGCGCCGAGGACCCGGCCGACCTCGCGGAGGGCCTGCACGGCATCGCCCGGGCGATCGGGCGGCGGGCCGTGCTGGTCCCCACCGACGACGAGAGCGCCGTCGCGGTCTCCGAGCTCGCCGACGAGCTCGCCGACGACTTCCTCCTCGCCCGCTGCGCCGACCCGGGGCTGCCGCGCCGGGTCGCCAGCAAGGAGGGCCTGTTCGCGACGTGCCGGGAGCACGGCGTCCCCACCCCGGACACGGCGTTCCCGGAGACCCTCGCCGACGTGGAGGAGTACGCCGCGTCGGGCGCCTTCCCGGTGGTGGTGAAGACCCGGGCGCCCTTCGAGCGGCACCGGCGGCCCTCGGTGCGCTCCTCGACTGTCGTCGGGACCCCCGACGAGCTGCGGGCGCTGGCGCTCGGGTGGTCCGACGAGCCGTCGGTGATCCTGCAGGAGTACCTGCCGCGCGAGGAGTCCGAGGACTGGGTGGTGCACGCGTGGTCGCCGGGCGAGGGCGACCCGACGCTGTTCACCGGCGTCAAGCTCCGCTCGTGGCCGCCGCACGCCGGGATCACCACGGCGGGACGGGCCCGCTGGAACCCCGCGCTCGCCGACCTCGCCCGCCGACTGCTCGACGCCACCGGCTTCCGCGGCATCGCCGACCTCGACTGGCGCCTCGACCGGCGCGACGGGCGGTACAAGCTCGTCGACTTCAACCCGCGGGTGGGCGCCCAGTTCCGGCTCTTCGAGGACGCGGCCGGGATCGACGTGGTGCGCGCCCAGCACCTCGGCCTCACCGGCCGCCCCGTGCCGACGTCGCCGTATCCCGAGGGCCGGGCGTTCGTGGTCGAGGACTTCGACTACGCGGCCCGCGTGGCCTACCGGGGGCAGCGCACGGACGGGCCGGCCCCCGCCGGGCGGGCCCCGGCCACCGAGCACGCGTGGTTCGCGCTGGACGACCCGCTGCCGGTGGTGCCGATGGTCCTCGGCCGCGCGCGGCCGGTGCTCGCGCGGGCCGCGCGGTGGCTGCCGGTCGGGGCTAGATGATCGCGACGGCCACGACGAGGCCGAGCGCGACGTGCATCCCGGCGATCATCGCCGAGACCGGGGTGTAGCCCTCGTCGTGCAGGCAGGCCCCCACGTCGAGCCGGGACACCGCCTCGAGACCCCGGACGGCCGCCACCTGGGCGAGGATGCCGACGAGGCCGTAGACGAGGGTGTTGACGATCCCGGTGAGGAAGCCGCCGCCGGAGATGTAGATCGCCACCACGACGATCAGGGCCATCGACACCAGGCCGGAGGCCGCGACGACGACCGCGTTCGGGCGGCCCTCGCGCACGAGTGCGCGCAGGTCGCCGGGCGTGGTGAGGTCGATCGCGAAGTAGCCGACGTACATCAGCACCGCGCCGATCACCGCGTAGATCGCGATGAGGCCGATGTTGGAGAACAGCGTCGGGAAGAAGTCGGGCGTGAACACGCGGGCCCCCAGCAGGTGGTCCAACCGGACGAACGGGGCGCCAGACTAGCGGGGTGATCGGCGCGGGCTCACCGCGGCAGACCGATCGGGTTGACCGGTGGCACCACGGACCAGCAGGCCTCGGTGACCGGCGCCAGCAGCGTCGCGAGCCGGTCGGTGGCCTCCGGGCCGAGCGCCTCCCACGGTCCGGCCGCCGCCCGGTCGGTCGCGTCCTCGACCGCGGCGTGCAGGGCCGGGGCGTCGACGTCCGCCAGCCGGGCGCGGGCCGCCTCCCAGACCTCGTCGGGAACGCGCCGGCCGAGGCGCAGGTCGCGCTCTCCCGCCTCCCCGGCCAGCACCTTGAGCACGTGCGACTCCGCGGGCGACACCCCGTGCACCGCGAGGGCGGCGAGGTGCCCGTCGCCCCGGTGCTCGCGCAGGGTGGTCGCGGCCTGCCACAGGGCCAGGTGCGGGGCGCCCGGGCGGGGCAGGGCCCGGTTCGCCGCGCCCAGCACCCGCCCGGCGTCCTCGCAGGCCCGGGCCGCGGTCCAGGCGAGGTCGGCGGCCTCCGCCATCGCGGCATCGTCGGGAAGGTCGGTCCGCTCGGCCAGGTCGCCGAAGGCGGCGTCGATCCCGCGCAGCCGCACGGTCAGCGCCTCGGTGGGCGTGGCGGTGACGGCCTCGAGGGCGTCGGCGATGCGGTCGGGGGCGAACCCGCCGAACGCGGCCGTGACGACGGCGCTCGGCGCGGGCCCGAGCGGCGCCGCCCGCTGCGCGACGTAGCGCGACCAGAAGCCGGGGCCGAGCGGCTCGGCGGCCCGCAGCGCACCCGGCGCGAAGTAGGTCAGCGCGTGGAGCGGCTCGTACAGCTGCCACATCCGCCGGGCGGCGTGCTCGGACATCGTCAGTCGGGGATCCGGTGCGGCACGAACGACGCCCCGTTGTCGGTGACGAGGCCGGGGGTCTCGCGGATGCCGAGCCCGGCCGCCTCGTCGCCCACGATCCACGCCCCGAGCGCGGGCCGGTAGCCGTCGAACTCGGGCAGCGGGTCGAAGAGCTGGTAGACGTAGCCCTCCTCGCCGTAGACCCCGCCGGTCTCGACGACGGGCTCACCGGCCCCGGAGACGATCTGCACGTTGGCGCCCTCGCGCCCCAGCAGCGGCTTGCGGACGTACTCGGTGAGGAAGCCGGGGTCGCCGAGCGAGGCCGGGAGCAGGTTCGGGTGCCCGGGGTACATCTCCCAGAGCACCGCGAGGATCGCCTTGTTCGACAGCAGCGACTTCCACAGCGGCTCGACCCACAGGGTCTCGGGCAGGCTGCGTGTGACGTGCTTGCCGAAGTCGTCGGAGAGGATCCACTCCCACGGGTAGAGCTTGGAGACGCAGCTCATCGGCGCCTCCTCGAGGTCGACGAACCGGTCGAGGGCGGAGTCCCAGCCGATCTGCTCGATCGCGAGGCCGACCGTGTCGAGGCCCGCCTCGGCGGCGGTCTCCTGCAGGTAGGCGGTGGTGACGTGGTCCTCGCCGGTGGTCTCGGCCTGCGACCAGCAGAAGTGGACCTCCTTGCGCGGCAGGTCCGCGGCGATCGCCCCCCACTGCGCGACGAGCTTCTCGTGCAGCGAGTTCCACTGGTCCTGGTCGGGGAAGACGTCCTTGAGCCAGTACCACTGGCAGATCGACGCCTCGAGCAGCGAGGTGGGGGTGTCGGCGTTGTACTCGAGCAGCTTCGCCGGGCCCGACCCGTCGTAGCGCAGGTCGAAGCGGCCGTAGAGGTGCGGGTCGTGCCGCCTCCACGAGGCCGCGACCTGCTCCCAGCACCACTCGGGCAGGGCGAAGTCGCGGAACCGCTCGGTGGTGACCACGTGGTCGACCGCCTCGAGACACATCGAGTGCAGCAGTTCGACGTCGGCCTCGAGCGAGAGGACCTCGGCCATGTCGAACACGTAGTGCACCGACTCGTCCCAGTAGGGGCGGACGCCGTTGCGGCCGGGGGCGGGCGTGCCGAAGACGAGTCCCTGCTCCTCGGTCTTGCGGCGCCAGTCGGGGCGGGGGGTCGAGCGTTCCCGGTGCATCCCCCTAGCTTCCCGACGAGCTGGAGCCGCCGGACGAGGACCCGCCGGAGGACGACCCGCCGACCCCGAGGCCGCCGCGGCTCACCGTCCCGGACGACGACGTGCTGCCGATGCTGGAGCCCGAGGTGCCCCGCAGGCTCGTCCCGCTGGCCGGCGGAGCGACGGTGCCGCCGCGCGCGACGCTGCCGACGGGCGCGTTGGAGCCGTAGTTGTAGTGGTACTGCCCGCCGCCGAACCCGCCGAGGAAGATCGGCACGAACGTCCCGCCGGAGTAGTAGCCGCCCTGCTGCACCCCGGTCGAGCACTGCTCGTCGGGGACGACGACGCCGGCCTGGTCGACGCACTGGGCCGTGGTCTCGTCGTCGCCGGAGGACGCGGCGTAGGCGATCGCGACGACCGCGACGATCCCGACCGCGACCCCGCCGCCGATCAGGAGGCGCTTGCGGGTCTTGGACTTGCGCTGCGCGGCGGCCGCGGCCGCCTCCTCCTGGGCCCGACGGCGGCGCTCGGCCTCGTTGCGCGCGCGCTTCTCGGCGACCGTGGGCTCGCGCGGCGTCGTGGTCTCGGGGTCCTGGTAGCGGATGCCGCCGCGACGCTTCTCGACCTCGGCGGCGTCCTGGTGGACCGTCGGGTCGTCGGGGGTGTCGCTGCCCCGGGCCCACTCGGGCGAGGTGGAGCCGGCCCCGGACTCCGTCGGCGTGCCCGCGGGCGGCGTCGGGGCGTCCCCGTCGGCAGCATCGGGCCGGCGGTGCGACCCGCCCGTCTCGTCACTCATGGTCCCTCACTCCTCCATGACACCACCGGTCCCGTCGTCCCCCCGTCAAGGGACGAGTTCCGGCACGCGGCATGATGTCAGGACCATGCTCGTACGGGAACGTCAGTCCTCCGGGGGAGGACGCCGCGACGACAACGATCCGGACGCCGGCCGGCGCCTGCTGGCGCGGCGCGGGGTGGTCGGTGTCCTCGTCGGTGCCCTGATCATGCTCCTCGCCGCGACGGCGCTCGCGGCCACCGGCACCAACCTGGGCTTCCTGGGCCTGACCGCCGACGAGGGCGCCAGCGGCGGTGGCGGCGGCCTGCTCGGCGGCGCGAGCACCGGCGCGGCCGCCGACCGCGACGAGCTGCCGACCACGCCCGGGTCCTGCCTGACCTGGTCGGCGGCCGACGGCTCGGACGTCTCCGGCGTCGCCTGCGCCCAGCCGCACCTGTTCGAGACCGCGGGCCCGGTGCAGGCCGTGCAGCCCGAGGGCGCCCCGTTCCCGCCCGACGAGGCCTGGCAGCAGCTCGTGACCACGCAGTGCGCCCCGCTGGTCCAGGGCTACCTGGGCCGGGCGCTCGACCCCACCGGCCGCTACAAGGTCGGCGCTCTCAAGCCGACGCAGACCGCGTGGGACGACGGCGACCGCACCGTCCGCTGCGGGCTGCAGGCCCCGGGCCGCTCCGGCGCGCTGTTCTCCTCCACCGGCAAGGTCGCCGACGCCGACCAGGCCGTCGTCTTCGCGCCCGGCACCTGCCTCGGGCTCGCGGGCAAGGAGGTCTCCGACCCGGTGTCGTCGTGCACGCGGACGCACGCCGCCGAGGTGGCCGGGACCGTCGACCTGGGGACGAAGTTCGCGAACGCGCTGCCCTCGGTCGACGACCAGGACAACTTCCTGCAGCCCGAGTGCACCCGGGTCGCCCAGGAGGCGGTCGGCGCGCAGAAGCTCGCCGATTCGAAGCTCACCGTCTACTGGACGAACGTCAACCAGGCCTCCTGGGACGCGGGGACGCGCCGGGTCAGCTGCAACATGGGCTCGCTGCTCGCCGACGGCTCCGGCTTCGCCCCGCTCACCGGCGCGGTGAAGGACGGCGTGACGATCGGCGGCGAGGCCCCGGCCACCACCGACCCGCTGCCGCCGCCCGGGGCGCCCGCCGAGGCCCCGGCCTCGTCGTCGGCCGCCGCCCCCACTACTGACGCCCCGGCCCCGGCCGCGCCGGTGCTCCCCGTGCAGCCGAACCTCCCGGTCCCGCTGCCCCTGCCGGGCCTCGGCGGGCAGCAGTCGCCCGTGCCGAGCACCGCGCCGCCGCCCGCCGCCGCCGAGAACTGAGTGGACGGGGTCGACCCGCAGCGCTTCGAGGAGCTCGTGGGCGAGGCCCTCGACGAGCTCCCGGCCGAGCTGCTGCGGGCGATGGACAACGTCGTCGTCCTGGTGGACGACCGCCATCCCGACGACCCGGAGCTGCTCGGGCTCTACGAGGGCGTCGCGCTCACGGAGCGGACCAGCGACTACGGCGGCGTGCTGCCCGACCGGATCACCCTCTACCGCGGCGCCCTGGTGGCGATGTGCGAGGACGAGGACGACCTGCGCGAGGAGGTCGCGGTGACCGTCGTGCACGAGATCGCGCACCACTTCGGGATCGACGAGGCGACCCTGCACCGGCTGGGCTGGGGCTGAGCCCGGGGTCAGCCGCCGCCGGTGGCGTCGTGGGACGAGGCGAGCCCGCCCGGGGCCTCGCGGCGCCACGCCAGCAGCCGCCACCCGTCGGGGGTCGCGGCGAACTCGAGGCGCCCGCAGTTGTCGAGGTGGTCGTCGCCGTCGGGGGTGTCGGCGTCCGGCCCGGCCAGGGCGTGCCCGACGAGGCGCAGCACCGCCCCGTGGCTGACCAGGACGGTGGTGCCCTCCGGGGCGCGGTCGCGGAGCTCGTCGAGCGCGGGCAGGTAGCGGTCGAGGACGTCGCGCCCCGACTCGCCGCCGGGCATGCGGGCGTCGAGGTCGCCGTCGCGCCACGCGTCGTAGACGTCACGGAAGACGCCCACCGAGGCCTCGTCAGAGAGCCCCTCCAGGTCGCCGACCTGCACCTCGTGCACGCCGGCGACGGTGCCGACCTCGAGGCCCAGGACCGTCCCGACGATGCCCGCGGTCTCCTGGGCGCGCCGGGCCTCGGAGGCCACCAGGGTGGTCACCGGGCCGTCGTGGGCCAGTTCCTTGCCCAGCGCCTCGGCCTGCAGCCGGCCCAGGTCGGTGAGCCCCGGACCGGGGAGCACCGTGTCGAGGGTCCGGGCGACGTTCGCCGGGGTCTGTCCGTGGCGGGCCAGCACCAGTCGCAACACGCCCTCCACCCTTACCCGATCGCGGGCGGTTCCGGGGCCCGCAGTGCGTCGAGCCACGCCGCGGCGGCCTCGTAGTCCGCCGCGCCCTGCCCGGGAACCGGGGCCCCGACGGGCGGGGACGGCGCGGTCGAGGAGGCCGGCACCTCCGCGCGCGGGTAGGAGCCGAGGTAGCGCAGCTCGGTGCACCGGCGGTGCAGCGCGGCGAGCGCCTCCCCCATCGCGGCCTCCGCGACGTGCCCCGCGCCGTCGAGGAAGAACCAGTAGGTGCCCAGCCGGGCCTTCGAGGGCCGCGACTCGATGCGGGTGAGGTCGACGCCGCGGATCGCGAACTCGGTGAGCAGGGCGAGCAGCGACCCGGGCTCGTTGACGGTGGTCGCGGCGATCGACGTGCGGTCGGCCCCGGTCGGGGCGGGGGGCACGCCGCCGGCGCGGGCGACGACGACGAAACGGGTCACCGCGTCGCCGGTGTCGTGCACCCCGTCGACCAGCACCTCCAGGTCGTAGTGCGGGGCCGCCACGGCCGCGCAGACCGCGGCGTCGACCTGCCCGTCGGCGACGGCGGCCGCCGCGGCCGCCGTGGAGGGCGTCATCCGCACCTCGGCGCCCGGGAGGTTCGCCGCGAGCCAGCGCCGGGTCTGCGCCTCCCCGTGCGGGTGGGAGGCGACGGTGCCGACGGACTCCGCGGTGGTCCCGCGCCGCACGAGCACGGCGAAGCGCACCGGCAGCAGGATCTCCCGGACGATCACCAGGGGCGGGTTCTCGACGAGGCCGTCCATCGTCGCGGGCACGGCCCCCTCGACCGAGCTCTCGATCGGCACGCACGCGAGGTCGACCTCGCCCGCGCGCAGGACGTCGAGGGCGGCGGTGGTGCTCGCCGCGGGGCGGAGCTCGGCGTCGAGGTGCAACGAGCGCAGCGCCTGCTCGCAGAACGTCCCGTACGGGCCGAGGAAGGCGATCTCCACGTCTCAGACCAGGCCCAGCCGGGCCATCTCGGCCCCCTGGTCGGCGGGCGCGGTGGACCCGAAGGACGAGAGGTGGGCCCGGACGCGGCGGGCGGTGGCCTCGTCGACGGCCGCGACCTCGCCGGCGAGCGCGGTCGCGTCGGTGGCGTCGAGGGCGTCGCGGACCGCGTCGACGAGGTCGGCCGGGTCGACCTCGTACGGTCCGTCCCCGCGGCGCTCCGTGTCCCCCTCGGACGTCGTCGTCTCCGGGACCGAGCGCAGCGCCCGGGTCACGGCCACGAGCAGGTTCAGCCAGCCGTGGTGGGCGAAGCCGGTCGCGGGGTCGGTGTGGCGCACGGCCGACTGCAGCCCGATGCTCGCGGTGAACGACCGGCCCGACGCCGCGACCACCGCGAGGAACCGGGACACGTCGGTGACCCCGGGGAAGGCGCCGGCCCGGTCGCCGCCGCAGCGCAGCTTCGGGCGGCAGCCGTGGCCCACCACCCGCTTCACGCCGTCGATCCAGTCGTCCGAGCCGTCGGCGTCGGGGCGGCGGGGCTCCACGACGGCGACGACGTCGTCGGGCACGAACTCGGTGACCCGCTCGAGCCAGACGGAGTCGACGTCGTGGGGCGCGGGCATCTCGACCGTGCCGGTGGCGAGCAGGGCGGCCCGCGCCGAGGTCAGCGACAGCGCCTTCGGCACGCCGCCGAGCCCGGTGTCGACCGAGAGGGCGATCGGCAGGGGCTCCGGCGGGCGGCGGCGGACCAGGTCGGCCACGAACTCCTGCAGCCGGGACACGGGGACCACGAGCGCCCCGACCAGCTCGCCGTGCTCGCCGCCGCGGGCGTCGAGGTAGGCCCCGACCGCGTCGGTCATCTCCCGCCGCGGCCCCGGCGAGACGAGGGCGGCGTCGTCGAGGATGCGCGCGAGCAGCGGGGGCACACCGTCGACCGGTGCCCCACCGGCCTGGGGGACGGTGGACACGAGGGGAACGGTAGCGGGCGAGGAGGGCCGTCTCCCGCACCGGGCGGTCGAGGGCTTGCCCCGGAGGCAGCTGGTTCGGTTAGGCTCACCTAACCCGCGTCGGTCTGTCATGAGGAGTGCGTCTTGGCCAGGAGCTGCCCGCACCAACCGCCCGTCCCCAGCCCGGCCGAGCGCGCCCGGGCCACCGCGGTCCGGGCGGGGGCGGCGGCCCTCATCACCGGCGACCCCGACGACCGCGACGACCGCGACTCCGGCGACGTGCTGCGGGTGACCCCGACGCTGCACCACGTGCCCGCCTCCGGGGCGGCGACCCTGCAGATCGCGGCCGACCACCCGCTGGTCGCGCGGACGCGCACCCGGGAGTACCTGCCGGTGATGCTCGAGCTCACCGACTCCGCCCCCCTGCCGCTGCGCCAGCCCGTGCGCGGCCTCGTCTGGGTCTGCGGGCGGGTCCGCGTGCTGCCGACCCGCGTGGCCCGCCGGGCGGCCCTGCGGATCGCCGCCGACGCCCCCGACGAGCGCCTCCTCGACGTGGGGCATTCCGACGTCCTGCTGCGCCTCGACCCGGCCTCGGTGGTGCTCTCCGACGCCGAGGGCACCGGCTCGTTCACCCCGGCCGAGGTCGCTGCGGCGCCGGCCGACCCGTTCACCGAGTGCGGGGACGCCTGGCTCGCCCACCTGGCCCGCGCCCACTCCTCGCTGGTCGCGGGCCTCGCCCGCCACCTGCCCGCGACGCTGCGGCGCCCGGAGCACACCCTCGTCCCGCTCGCCGTCGACCGGCTCGGCCTGCGGCTGCGCGTGGAGACCGACCGGGGCGACCACGACGTCCGGCTCGGCTTCGCCTCCCCGGTGACGTGCCCCCGGGTGCTCGGCACCGAGGTGCGCCGCCTCGCGGGCCTCGGGGCCGCGCCGGACGGGGACTACGCCGTGGGGCGCTGACTACGTGGTGGGGCGCTGACCTACGTGGTGGGGCGCCGGCGCAGGGGGGCGGTGACCTTGCGCTCGGCGATGAACGACACGAACGGGATGGTGCCCGCGAGGGCGACGCCGACGACCTTCGCGACCGCCCACCGGCCCTTGACCGCGAGGTCGGCGGTCAGCGCCAGGTAGGCCATGTAGAGGAAGCCGTGGATGGGGCCGACCACCGCGACGAGCAGCGGCTGGTCGGCGAGGTACTTCAGCGGCATCGCGACGAGCACGAGCACCAGGAGCCCGACGCCCACCACGTAGGCCCCGACGCGGTAGCGCTTCATCGCGGCGACGACCTTCGGGGACAGCTCGGTGGTCGGTGCTGCGGTCACGGGATCTCCCGGTCGGTGCTGGTGTCGGGCCTGGTGTCGGTGGCCTCGCGTCGGTTCAGCTCGGCGAGCATGGCGTTGTAGTCCTCACGCGCCCGGCCCTTCGCGGCGCGGCCCTGCCCGGCGCCGGGCTCCATCCCGGCGGGGCGGGGGGTGAAGGGGGTCGGCCCGTCGGCGGCCGGCTCCGGGGCGAGCTCCGCGGCGTCGTCGGGAACGTCCTCGGCCCGGATCTCGGCGAGGATGTTCGCCTCGGAGTGCAGCATCCGCCACCACAGGGCGGCGAAGAACACCCCGAACAGCGGCCACTGCAGGGCGTACCCGGCGTTGAGCAGCGTCCCGGTGGAGGACTCCGCGCGGATCAGCTGCCAGTAGGCCATCCCGCCGCAGACGATCACCGCGCAGACGGCCAGCACGGTCCAGCCGACCCACCTCGGGGTGGCGAGCACGCGGAGGACCTGTCCCACGTCCCCGAGGCTACCGACGAGTGCGGTGTGCACCGCGTCGTGTCAGCACTGCGGCCATGCTGACACTGGACGTCACAACCGCGGGAGGTACGGCCCGGCCCTAGGGTGACCCGACGATGAGCACCCTGCGCGCGTGGCTCGCCCCGCCGCGGCCCGACGTCGAGGTCGTGACCGGGCGCGAGCGGCGCCTCGTCGTGACCGAGATCCTCGTCGTCGCGACCGTGACGCTGGGCCTGTCCGGGCTGCGCTCGCTGATCTCGCTGCTCGACTCCCTCGCGGCGCCGACCCCGCTCTCCCAGCGCCAGGTCTCGATCGACCGGCCGCTCGCCACCGACGCCTGGGTCGACCTCGCCGCGCAGCTGGCCTCGTCCCTGCAGCTCGTCGCCTGGGGCGGACTGGGGCTCTACCTGCTGCTGCGCGCCGGGTCGGGGCCGCGCGGGGTCGGGCTCGACGGGCGCTCCCCCGGCCGGGACCTGCTGCGCGCCTGCGGCCTCGCGGCGCTCATCGGTATCCCCGGGCTGGCCTTCTACCTGGTGACGCGCGCGATCGGGCTCAACCTCACCGTGGTGCCCTCGGTGCTCGACGACCACTGGTGGCGCCTGCCGGTGCTCGTCCTCTCGGCGCTGGCGAACTCGTGGGCCGAGGAGGTGCTCGTCGTCGGGTGGCTGCTCTCGGCGCTGCGCCGGCTGGGACTGACCGAGAACCGCTCGCTGCTGGTCGCGGCGCTGCTGCGGGGGAGCTACCACCTCTACCAGGGCTTCGGCGGCGGGGTCGGCAACCTCGTCATGGGGCTGGTGTTCGGCCGCTACTGGCAGCGCACCGGCCGGCTCTGGCCACTCGTCGGGGCGCACGCCCTGATCGACGTCGTGGCGTTCGTGGGGTCGGCGCTGCTGGCGGGTCGGGTGTCGTTCCTGCCTGGTCCCTGAGTGTCAGCGATGGCACGTCGCTGACACTGGACGGCAGGATCGGCACACCGTCGACGGCAGGAATGGGACACCGCCGATCTAGGGTCGACGCCCATGACGCCCCGCGTGGACACCGAGGTCGGCCCGCTGCGCACCGTCGTGCTGCACCGCCCGGGGCCCGAGCTGCAGCGGCTCACCCCCCGCAACGCCGACCGGCTGCTGTTCGACGGCATCCCGTGGGTCGAGCGGGCCCAGCTCGAGCACGACCGGTTCGCCGCGACCCTGCGCTCCCACGGCGTGGAGGTCCTGCTGCTCACCGACCTCCTCGTCGAGGCCCTGCACGACGACGCCGCGCGCACCGCGGGCATCGACGACGCCGTCGACGAGCGGGTCCTCGGCCGGGAGCTGGGCGCGGCCGTGCGCGGGCAGCTCGCGGGGCTGGGCCCGGCCGAGCTGGCCGACGCGCTGACCGGCGGGCTGACCTTCCGCGAGCTCGGCGACGGGGAGAACTCGCTGGTGCGCCGGATGCACGGCGCGGACGACTTCGCCGTCGACCCGCTGCCCAACCTCATGTTCACCCGCGACTCGTCGATGCGGGTGGGCGAGCGCGTGGTGGCGGCGGTGATGGGGATGCCGGCCCGCCGCCGGGAGGCCTCGCTGGTGGCCCTCGCGCACGCCGGGCGCCCGGCCCTCGGCGGCGTCGCCCACACCGACCCCCGCGACCCGTCGCCGGTCGAGGGCGGGGACGTCCTGCTGCTGGCGCCCGGGGTGCTGGCGATCGGGGTCGGCGAGCGGACGAGCCCGGCCGGCGCGGAGTCCTTCGCCCGCGCGATGTTCGCCGACGGCCTGGCGCACACCGTCCTCGCGGTCCCGATCACCCAGCGGCGCGCGACGATGCACCTCGACACGGTCGCGACGATGGTCGACGTCGACGCGATGGTGGTGTTCCCCGACGTCCTCGACGGGCTCGAGGCCTGGACGATCACCCCGGGCCTGCACATCTCGGGCCCCGAGCCGTTCCGGCCCGCCGCGGCCCGGGCCATGGGGATCGACGAGCTCCGCGCCCTCGACACCGGGCCGGCCGGCGTCGCGGCCGAGCGCGAGCAGTGGGACGACGGCAACAACACCCTCGCGCTCGCCCCCGGCCTGGTCGTCGCCTACGAGCGCAACACCACGACGAACGAGCGGATGCGCGACGCGGGGATCGAGGTCGTGACGATCGAGGGGTTCGAACTGGGGTCGGGACGCGGCGGCCCGCGGTGCCTGTCGTGCCCGTGGGAGCGCGACCTGCCGTCGTGACGGCGGCGATTGTGTCGTCCAGTGTCAGCATGGCCGCAGTGCTGACACCACCCGATCGGGCACACCGGGACACGTTCGTCGCAGCGGGACGTGCATCCGGCCACAGAGCGCGCCGCCCCACTGCAGCGACACCCGCCCCGTCCTAGCGTCGCGACCGTGCTCGAGAAGCGCCCCGAGGCCCGCAACCCGGCGAACCCGCTACGCCGTCTGTCCGGTGAACGCTGGGAGGCCATGGAGCCGACCTGGCGCGACGCGAAGCCGGGGATCATCAACGCCGCCCTCGAGCGGGCGAAGGCGCGCGCCTCGGGCAACTGGTTCGTCGTCGCCCCCTCCCGCGACGTCCGCGTGGGCACGCCGTTCGGCACCACGGTCGCGGGCGTCGAGCTCGTCGTGTGGCGCGCCCCCGACGGCGGGCTGCACGCCGGTCCCGGCGCCTGCCCGCACCTCGGCGCCGACATGTCGACCGCGCAGCAGTCGGGCTGCGAGCTGATCTGCCGCTGGCACGGTCTCGCGCTCGGCCCGGCCGGCCGCGCGGGCTGGCGCACGATGCCCGCCCACGACGACGGCGTCCTCGCCTGGGTCCGCCTCGACGCGGTGGGCGGGGAGGAGCCGACCGACGCGCCGATCCTGCCGGTGCGCCCGCCGCACACCGAGAGCCTGGTCGCGGTCGCGTCGATGGTCGGCACGTGCGAGCCCGACGACGTCCTCGCCAACCGGCTCGACCCGTGGCACGGCGCGTGGTTCCACCCGCACTCGTTCGCCGACCTCCGCGTCGACTCGGCGCCGGGGCGGACGGCCTCCGAGGACGAGGACCACTTCGACCTGCACGTGGCCTTCCGGCTCACCCGCACCTGGGGCATCCCCGTCGAGGCCCGCTTCACCTGCCCCGACCCGCGGACGATCGTCATGCACATCACCCGCGGCGAGGGGGCGGGCAGCGTCGTCGAGACCCACGCGACCCCGCTGGCCCCGCACCCCGACGGACGGGCCCGCACCCTCGTCACCGAGGCCGTCCTGGCCCACTCGCAGCGCGAGGGCTTCGTGCACGCGAAGAAGGCCCAGCGCCTCGTCCGCCCGCTCATGGAGTTCGCGGCCAGGCGGCTGTGGGTCGACGACATCGAGTACGCGGAGCGCACCTACGCGGTGCGCCGCCGGCGCCTGCAGCCGTAGCTACACCGGGCGCAGCCCCAGGACGGTGTGCACGATCCCGCGCTGCCAGCCGTCGACCGGCTCGACGCGCACGCCGTCGAACCCGGCCGCGCGCAGCCGGCCCGAGAGCCGCTCGATCCCGTCGAAGTGCAGGACCGACTTCCACAGGTAGCGGTAGAGCGACGCGTCGCCGGTGACCCGCCACCCGAACGGGATGATGATCGCCCAGCACACGGCGGTCCACGTGGCCCTCGCGCGCGGGGAGTCGGCCACCGAGTACTCGTGCAGCGCCAGCGGCGCCCCGGGCGCGAGGAGGTCGCGCAGGTCGGCCACCCCGGCGTCGATGTCGGGCAGGTTGCGCAGCAGGTAGGCCGCGAGGATGCCGTCGAACGGGCCGGCCACGCCGTGCGCGGCGAGCTCCTCGGCGCGCGAGTGCACGAAGCGGACGTTCTCCGGCCACGCCTTCGCCCGGGCCTGCGCGAGCATCTCGGCCGACGCGTCCGCCGCGACGATCTCGGCCTCCGGGTAGGTCTCGACGAGCGCCCGGGTCGACAGGCCGGTGCCGCAGCCGATGTCGAGCAGCCGCAGGCCCTTGCCCCGCCCGGGCAGCGCGAGGCGCTCCGCGGACAGGCGCAGGTGGTCGAGGTAGCCGGGGTTGGCACCGACCAGGCGGTCGTAGGACGTGGCGTCCTGGTCGAACGCCGCGGGCACCACGGCGGCCTCACGGGCGCGGTCGAACTTCTGGGAGCGGGACGTCACGGGTGCGCATCCTGCCGTGGATGTGCGAGTGGCGCCGTTCTGACGTCAGGTGTCAGCACTGAGCCAGTGCTGGCTCCCAACCTGAGAGCCGCTCCGGCGAACGGCCCAGCCACCCGCCCGTCACCGACCGATCCCGGTCGATCACCGCGCCCCGGGCCCCCGGGTTCTCAGACTCGCCGGGCCCCCGGTCGCCGCCCCCTAGCTTCTGCGCCCGTGCGGAAACGGATGACGACCCTCGCCTGGTCCGGCGTCCTGCTCGTGATGACCCTCGTGCCGCTCGCCCTGTCGGCCTGGCGCGGCCACTCGACGCGCGGCGGCGCGATGCTGTCGGTGGGGCTCGGGGTGCTGGGCCTCGCGGCCCTCGTCGTGGTGGTGCTCGTCCCCAGCCGCATCCGCACCCTCACCCGCGCCTTCGGCGTCGACCGCGTGATGGGCCTGCACCGCTGGCTGGGGACGATCGCGCTGGCCGCGGTCGTCCTGCACGCCGTCGTCGCGATCTGGAACCACCCGGAGCTGGCCGACCCGCTCGCCGCCCGCGCCACCGCGAAGGTGGGCTGGGGCTCGCTCGTCGCCCTGCTGGCGGTCGGCGGGGTCGCCGCGGCCGGGCGCCGCCCGGGGGCGCGCTACGAGGTGTGGGCCCGCCTGCACGTCGGCCTCGCCGCCGCCGGGCTCGCCCTCGCCGCGCTGCACGTGATCTGGCTCGACCACCTCGTCGCCGACCCGGTGATGCGGGTCTGCCTGCTGGTGCTGGCCGGCGCGCTGCTCGCGGTGCTCTCGCACCGCTGGGTGTGGCGGCCGCTGTTCTCCCGGCAGGGCGCCTACGTGGTCTACGGGGTGCGCCGGGAGGGCCCGAGCGTCTCGACCCTCGTCCTCGCGCCGGTCCACCTGCGCCGCGGCGGCCTGCGCTTCGACCCCGGCCAGTTCGTGTGGCTGCGGCTGCGCCGCGCCGTGGTGGGCACCGAGGAGCACCCTTTCACCATCGCCTCGTCGGCCAACGTCACCGGCCGCCTCGAGCTGACCGTGCGCGCGCAGGGCGACTTCTCCCACCGGGTCGCCGCGCTGCGCCAGGGCCAGAAGGTGTGGCTCGACGGCCCGCACGGCTCGTTCACCGCCGAGGAGCACGGCGGCCGGGCCGGGCTGGTGCTCGTCGCGGGCGGAGTGGGTATCACCCCGATGATGAGCATGCTGCGCACGCTCTCCGAGCGCGGCGACGGGCGCCGCCACCGCCTCGTCCTCGCCGAGCGCGGCGCGGAGCCGCTGTTCGCCGACGAGCTCGAGGTCCTGCGCCGGCGCCTCGACCTCGAGGTCACCCGCACCGCGGGGCGCCGCGTCGACGTCGCGCTGCTGACCGACGTCCTGCCGGGGCGACCCGAGCGCGACCACCTCGACTACTTCGTCTGCGGCCCGCCCTCGCTGCTCGCGGGCACCCTCGCCGCGCTCGAGCAGCTCGCCGTCCCGGCCGCCCGCGTGCACTGCGAGCAGTTCGGCTGGACCGGCCCGATGCCGGTCGACGCCGGTGGCACGACGACGGGCCGTCCCCGGCCGCGGACCCGGACCGCCGGGCGTGGCCGCCACACGTCCGTCCGCTGACGCGCGTCCTACACTCGGCGGATGGCCGACGCGACGCAGCTGCCCTTCCACGAGCTCATGCGCGACCAGATCCGCAACGAGTTCACCGCGTCGCAGCAGTACACCGCCGTCGCCGTGTACTGCGACGACGAGGACCTCCCCCAGCTCGCCGCGCACTTCTACGCGCAGGCGCTCGAGGAGCGCAACCACGCGATGGGCATGGTGCAGTACCTGCTCGACAACGACGTGCACGTCCGCATCCCGGGCACCGACGAGGTCCGCAACGACTTCAAGTCGGTCGAGGACGTCGTGGAGCTGGTGCTCGACCAGGAGAAGCGCGTCACCGACCAGATCACCGTGCTCGCCCGCACCGCGCGCGACCAGGGCGACTACCTCGGCGAGCAGTTCATGCAGTGGTACCTCAAGGAGCAGGTCGAGGAGGTCGCCTCCATGACCACGCTGCTGCGGATCGTGCGCCGCGCGGGCGACAACCTGTTCCACGTCGAGGACTTCGTGGCCCGCGAGATGAGTGCCGTCGCGGGCGCCGACCCGACGATGCCGCCGTCGGCCGGTGGCATCGCCACCCTCGCCGCGGGCGCCTGAGCCCTCAGCCGGCCACCACGTAGCTGCGGCCCGAGGCCCGCAGCACCGGCGCGAGCAGCTCGGTGAGGTGCTCGACGACGCGGACGGTCAGCCAGCAGGTCACCACGGCCACGACGTCGACCCAGAAGTGCAGCACCACCCCGTCGGCGAGGGCCTGGGTGCTCGTCGCGAAGCCCTGCACCACCGTGGCGAGGCCGAGCAGGACGCCTCCAGCCCAGGCGACCCACCACGCGAGGACCGGGCGCGACGGCACGGGGCGGTCGTCGGGATCGAGGCCGGAGGCGGCGTGCTCGATCTCGGCCAGCGTCGCGCCGGGCACGGTGAGGGTGAACGGCGGGAGCACGCAGCCGAGCAGGAGCAGCCGCGTGCTGCGCCAGGGCCGGGTCCCCGAGACCTCCGCGGCGATCGTGCGGGCGACGAGCAGCCAGCGCAGGAACACCACCGCGGTGGCGAGCGCGGCGAGGGGCGAGAGCCAGCCGAAGATCCCGACGACCGCGTCGGACCAGCCGAGCAGCACCCCCGAGAGCGCGCGGTCGCGGCTGAGGAGCAGGAGCACGTAGCGCAGGACCTCGCCGAGCGCCGCGACCCCGGTGAGCAGGGCGGTGGTGACGGCGAGCCGGCGCAGGAACCCGGCGGTGCCGCGCAGCACCTCGGGCGGCTCCCCGGGCTCCCGCGGGGCCAGCGGGCCGTCGGGGCCGCCCGGGCGCGGACGCTCGGCCCACGGCCAGAGGCTCCAGCGGGGGACGTCGCGGTAGCGGGGCGGCCCGCCGTAGCGGGCTCGCCGGGGGCCCTCCGCGCGCGGCCGCAGCGCGTCGGGCGTCGTCGCGATCCAGCGCACGCCGGTGAGCACGCGGCCGCAGTGCACGCAGAAGCGCCCCGAGGCGCCGGGCGGCTGCTCCCGACCGCAGCGCGGGCACGTCATCGCGCGGTCACACCACCTGGGCGGGGCCGGGACCGTCGGCGACGACCGGCCGGCCCGCGGCCTCCCAGGCGAGCATCCCGCCGGTGACGTTGACGGCGTCCCGCCCCTGCCCGACGAGGTAGGCGGTCACCTGCGCCGACCGGCCGCCGACGCGGCACACCACGGCCAACGGCCCGTCGGGCACCTGGTCGAGCCGCTCGAGGAAGGCCGACATCGGCACGTGGACCGCGTCGGGGGCGTGCCCGGCGACCCACTCGTCGTCCTCCCGGACGTCGAGCAGCGTCGCCCCCTCCGGGACGTCGGTCACGGTCACCGTCGGCACACCCATGGTGACCATTGTGCGCTCCGCGCCCGTGTGCGCTTCGTGGGGTGATGGCCCCACGAAGCGCACACCGGCACGTCAGTGCACGGACGCCGTGTTCGACGATCCGGCCCCGGTCATCGAGCGGACCTCCATCTCGGCGGCCTTGCGCTCGTGCTCCTCGCGCTCCTCCGGCGTGCCCTTGTTGGCGCCGATGAGGGTGCCCACGATGCCGAGGAGGAAGGACAGCGGGATCGACACGATGCCCGGGTTGGACAGCGGGAAGATCGAGAAGTCGGTGTCCGCCCCGAAGATCGCCGTCGCCGAGCCCGAGACCACGGGCGAGAAGATGATCAGGACGACGCAGGACACCAGCCCGCCGTAGATCGAGAACATCGCGCCGGTGGTGTTGAACTTCTTCCAGAACAGCGAGTACAGCAGCGTCGGGAGGTTCGCCGACGCGGCCACCGCGAACGCGAGCGCCACGAGGAACGCCACGTTCTGCCCGTTGGCGAGGATGCCGCCGAGCACGGCCACGGCGCCGACCACCAGCGCCGTCCGGCGGGCGACCTTGACCTCCGACCCGGGCTCCGGCTTCCCCTCCTTGAGCACCGACGCGTAGACGTCGTGCGCGAAGGACGCCGCGGCGGTGATCGTCAGGCCGGCGACGACCGCGAGGATCGTCGCGAAGGCGATCGCCGAGACCACGCCGAGCAGGATCGTGCCGCCGAGCTCGAAGGCGAGCAGCGGGGCGGCGTCGTTGACGTTCTTCGACGACAGCAGGTTCGCCGGGACCAGCGCGGCCGCGCCGTAGCCGATGACCAGGGTGAACAGGTAGAAGATGCCGATGATCCAGATGGCCCAGTTCACCGACCGGCGCGCCTCCTTGGCGGTGGGCACCGTGTAGAAGCGCATCAGCACGTGGGGCAGACCCGCGGTGCCGAGCACCAGGGCCACCGCGAGCGAGAGGAAGTCGATCCGGCTCGTGATCGTCTTGCCGTACTGGTTGCCGGCGTTGAGCAGGTTGGTCGCCGAGCCCTCGTTCGCGGCGCCGAGCAGGGCCGAGAGGTTGAACCCGTAGAGGCCCAGCACCCAGACCGTCATCACGGCCGCGCCGATGACGAGCAGCGTCGCCTTGATGATCTGCACCCAGGTGGTGCCGCGCATGCCGCCGTAGAGGACGTACACGATCATGACGAGGCCGACGAGCGCGATCACGATCGACTGGCCGTCGAAGATCGTGCCCGGCGTGTTGCCGATCCCGAGCAGCAGCGAGATCAGGCCGCCGGCGCCCGCCATCTGCGCGAGCAGGTAGAAGAACGAGACGACGAGCGTCGACACGGCCGCGGCCGCGCGCACCGGACGCTGCTTCATCCGGAAGGCGAGGACGTCGCCGAGGGTGAAGCGGCCGACGTTGCGCAGCAGCTCGGCGACGAGCAGCAGCGCGGTCAGCCACGCGACGAGGAAGCCGATCGAGTAGAGGAAGCCGTCGTAGCCGTTCACCGCGATGGCCCCGGCGATGCCGAGGAACGACGCCGCGGAGAGGTAGTCGCCCGAGATCGCGACGCCGTTCTGCGGGCCGGTGAACGAGCTGCCGGCGGCGTAGTAGTCCGACGCGGTGGTCGCCGACCGGCTCACCCGGTAGACGATGAGCAGCGTGACGACGACGAACGCCAGGAAGATCCCGATGTTCAGGTAGGGGTTGCCGAGCTGGGCCGTACCGCCCTGGGCCGGCAGGAGGGTCCTCACAGCTTCTCCTCCACCTGCGCGCGCAGCGCCTCGGAATCGGGGTCGATGTTCTTCTCGGCGAACTTCGCGTAGAGCACCGCGATGAGGAACGTTGAGACGAACTGCAGCAGGCCGAGCAGGAGGCCGACGGTGAAGTTGCTCCCGCCGATCCGGGCGTTCACCACGGAGGGCGCGAAGTCGGCCAGCAGCACGTAGACGAGGAACCAGCCCAGGAACAGGCCGCTCATCAGGAAGATGTACCGCCGCCAGCGGTTGCGCAGCGCCTTGAACTCCGGGCTGGCCTGCATCTGTTCGTACGGGGTCGGAGCCGCACCCGACGGGGACGACCCGCGGGGACTCTCGTCGGTCGCACTCATGGCGGTCAAACCCTCCGGGCGTGTACTGGATCAGCGCGTGCCGGTCATCCGACGGCCGAACCCTAGTGGCCCACACCACGTCCACAGTGGTTCTTTCGGGTGACCATGCCCGATACGTGCGGTTCCCGCGCGGTGCGCACGTGGGTGAATCGAGTCAGTCAGCGACTGACGCGCATCTCGCCGAGCCCGAGCCGCTCCGGGGCGTGCAGCCGGAGCAGCGTCCGGCCGACCTGCGCGGGGATCCGCGAGGCGGTCGCCCGGCTCACCGTCACCATGACGATCACCGCGGCGGGGACCGACACCGCCGCGGGCTGGGCCAGCAGGGTCCCGACGACGCCGTCGAGCCGCACCCCGGACAGCGTCGCGAGCGTCGCGCCCAGCGACAGCACCCCGCCCACGACGATGCCGGCGATCGCGCCGCGGTCGGTGAGCCCGCGCCACCAGATGCCGAGCAGCAGCAGCGGCGCGAAGGTCGACGCGGCCACGGCGAGGGCGAGGGCGATCGCCGGGGCGAAGTCGAGGCGGGCGAACAGCAGCGCCCCCACCAGGGGCACCACCCCGGCCACGTGGGCGGCGATGCGGAAGTCCCCGAGGCGCCCGGGCAGCACGTCGCTGGAGAGCACGCCCGCCACCGAGAGCAGCAGCCCGGCCGAGACCGACAGCAGCGTCGCCGCGACGCCGGCCGCCACGAGACCGCCGAGCAGGGCGCCGCCGAAGCCGCCGACCGAGAGCGAGGGCAGCAGCAGGATGGCGGCGTCGCCCTCCCCGGCGGTCAGCAGCTGCGGCGCGACGGTCCGGCTCAGCGCGCCGAGCACGATCGGCACCACGCTGAACGCCCCGAGCAGGCCGAGGACGAGCACGGTGGTGCGGCGCGCGGCCCGGCCGTCGGGGTTCGTGTAGTAGCGGACCAGCACGTGCGGCAGCCCCGCGGTGCCCAGGCACGTGGCGAGCAGCAGCGAGTACACCCACAGCGGGTCGCGCTGGCCGTCCCCGAACGGGGCGTCCCAGCGGGTGTCGTCGTCGACGGCGTCGCCCACCACGGGCATCCGGGAGCCCGCCGGGAACACCAGCACCGTGTCGCGCGGGACCGGCTGCAGGCCACCGGTCCAGGTCGCCGTGCGGATCGGGGCGCCTGCGGTGCGCACCTCGACGGTCACCGGCTCGCGGACGTCGAGCTCCACCGGGTCGTGGACCTGCACGGTGGTCGGCCGGTCGAAGACCACCGGGCCGCCGCGGTCGGGCGCGGCGGTGAGGCCCGAGCCGAGGAACCAGGCGACGAGCACCACCGCGGGCACCACCAGTGCGGTGGCCTTGAGCCAGAACCCGAAGGCCTGCACGAAGGTCATCGAGCGCATGCCGCCGAAGGTGACCGCCGCGGTGACGACGAGGCCCACCACCACCACGCCCACCCAGCCCGGCAGACCGGTGAGCACCATGAGGACCAGGCCGGAGGCCTGCAGCTGAGGGATCAGGTACAGCCAGCCGATGATCACGACGACGACGGTGGTCAGCGCCCGCAGCGCGGTGGAGTCGAGCCGCGTCTCGGCGAAGTCGGGGACCGTGTAGGCGCCGGAGCGACGCAGCGGGGCCGCGACGAACAGCAGCAGGACGAGGAAGCCCGCCGCGAAGCCCACCGGGTACCAGAGCCCGTCGACCCCGTGGCTGAGCACGATCCCCGCGAACCCGAGGAACGACGCCACCGAGAGCGACTGGCCCGCGATCGCCGCGGCGTTGGCCCGGCTGCGCACCGTGCGGGAGGCGGCGAGGAAGTCGTCGGTCGAGCGGGTGACGCGGACGCCGAGGGAGCCGATGGCGATGACCGCGACCGCGGCGAGGCCCGCGAGCACGAGCGCGACGACGGTGTCGACCCCGGACACGACCTCAGTCCTCGACGTCGTCGGCGAAGTCGAGCTCGTTGCGCTCGGCGGTGCGGGTGTAGAGCCACCCGAGGACGATCAGGAACGGGAACGCGAGGACGCCGAGCAGGATCCACGGCAGGGACACGCCGAACAGCTCCGTGCCGGACACCGCGGGCATCGTCAGGAAGACCACGGGCAGCGCGCCGAGGACGATCACGGCGACGACGGTGAGCCGTACCGCCAGCATCAGCTGGGAGCGCATGAGGTTCGACAGCAGCAGCTCACCGGTCGCGGTCTGCTGCTCGATCTCGGCGACCGTGCCCACCGCGCGGGTCGGCGACCGGCGCTCGGCCAGCACGATCCGCTGGCGGGCGGGCGGGACCAGCTCGGAGTCGCCCGTGGCCGGGTCCCAGCCGAAGATCGCCTTCTTGTCGTCGGTGGGCACCGTCTCGGACGCCGTGACGCCGGAGGCGGGGAAGGTCGAGGCGAGCGGGAGACCGCGCACCGGCGTGGGGTCGGCCAGCGCGGCCATCTCCGCGGGCGCGGCCGGCGTCGGGGGGCCGGGCGGCGGCCGGTCGCCGAACGACATCACCTCGGTCTCGGCGTCGGGCGCGGCGTGCCGCGGCCGGTAGCCGGGCGGCGGGGTGTACCCGGTGTGCTCGCCGTCGGGGCGCGAGTGGCGCCCGACGGGCCGCGCTCCCCCGGGGGGCACCGGCTCGAGCGCACCCGGGCCGCCCCGGGCCCGCACGCGCGCGACCGCCGGGCCGTCCCCGTCCCCGTCCGGCGTCGGCTCGGGACCCGACGGGTCGGACGGACCGGGGACGTCCCCGGTCCGGGTCCGCCCGTCGGTGGCGGTCACCGCCGGCCCCACGCCTGTTTCGTCGACCGGACGAGGCGGTCCTTGAGCTCACGGGTGTGGCGGCGGCTCACCGGGAGCTCCGCGACCTCGCCCGGCTGGTTGCCGTTGCCGAGGCGCACCACGTAGCCCGACCCCGCGAGGCGCAGCTCGGTGATCAGCGGCAGCGCGACGAGGTAGGACCGGTGGATCCGGACGAAGCCGGCGTCGGACCAGCGCTCCTCGAGCACCGACAGCGGGATGCGCACGAGGTGGCTGCCGTCGGTGGTGTGCAGGCGCGCGTAGTCGCCCTGCGCCTCCACCCAGCGCACGGTCGAGCGCTGCACCAGCTTCGTGGTGCCGGCGAGCTCGACCGGGATCACCTCGTCGTCGCCCTCCTCCTCGACGGCGGGCTCCACCGACACGGTGGCGCCCCGCGAGGAGAGGATCCGCGTCAGGGAGGCGTAGAGGCGCTCCGGGCGCAGCGGCTTGAGCAGGTAGTCGACCGCACCCACGTCGAACGCCTCGACCGCGCGGTCGTCGTGCGCCGTCACGAACACCACCGACGGCGGGATGACGTAGCGCGAGAGCACCTGCGCCAGTTCCAGTCCGTCGAGTCCCGGCATCCGGATGTCGAGGAAGAGCACGTCGACGTCGGACTGCTTCGCCGACGCCGATATGCCGCCCGGCGGCGTGCCGAAGCCGCCGATGTTCACCTGGTCCCCGCCGGTGAGGATCCGCAGGGCCGAGATGGAGTCGTTCGCCTTCAGGACCGTGGTGACGCGTTGGTCCTGCTCCAGGAGGTAGGCGAGCTCCATGAGCGCTGGTTCCTCGTCGTCGACCGCGAGGACGACCAGACCGTCGTTGTCGTTGGTAGTCACTGCTTCGCCATCCTGCCCAAGGGTCGGTCCCACGTCCACGATAGGGACCCCGCCGGTCGGGGGATCCCCCGGTGCGGCTCCCACGCGTCGTCGTACCGGACCTGACGTACGTGCTCACTCGAATGGAGGAATTACTGGTCGGGATCGACCGAATCGGAGATCGTCCGGTCGGCCTCCTCCCATGCGGCGGTGCCCTCGACGACCGCCCGGCGCACCGCGTCGAGCTGACGCGTGAGGTCCTCGGCGGCGGGCACGGTGTCGGTGACGAGGAGCTCCCGGTACCAGGACGCCATCTCGGCGTTCTCCTGGCCGGTCCCGGTGGCGAGCGGGTCCTCGGCGAGCCGCCGCAGCGCCTCGCGCGCCTCGGCGACGGTGCGCTCCAGGTCGTCGACCCGGCCGGCGAAGCGGCGCGCGTCCTCGGGATCGAGCGCGGCGAACCCGCGCTCGTCCGCGGGACCCGGTCCGCCCATGCCGTGCTCCTCCCCCCTCACCGCGCACCCAGCAGGGCCTCGAGCTCGGCCCGCACGCCGGGCGACGCGGTGTCGTCCGGCACGAGCCGGGCCGTACCTCCCGGAGCCTGCCCCGGATCGTGCCGCAGCCGGTAGCGACCGCGGGGCGAGTCGAGCCATTTCACGGCCGCATCGGCCCGCCGTGCCGGAGAAGTTACCTCGTCCGGAGCAGTGAGCACCCCGAGCTGGGTCCAGGCGGTGACCGACTCGAGCACGTCGCCCACCGCCAGCCGCATCCGTTCCCGACGACGGGTCTCGACCTCGGCCACGCCCGCGGGCACCGGCAGGGGCGGGCCCGGCGCGGCGGGCAGGCGCGGCAGGAGGGCCAGCGCGGCCGGGACCAGCTCGTCGGGGCGCAGGAGCCGCACGTGGACGTCGGCCCCGGCGTGGTCGGCCGAGGACAGCAGGGCCGCCCCGGTGTCGGCGCCCACCGCGACCGCGGCCAGGGGCGTCGTCGTGCTGCGCCGGACGAGGTCGAGCTGGCGCCGGCGGTCGCGCACCGCGGTCCCGACGGCGAGCAGCACCGCCGCCGGGGCGGGGTCGAGCAGCCCGCGGCCGGCGAGGGCGTCCTCGACCCCGGCGCGCGCGAGCACCGTCTCGTCCTCGGTGTCGGCGGGCCACGCCACCGGCGCCAGCGGGTAGGGCCAGTCGCCCGCGCCGCACTGCTCGAGGACCCACAGCAGCTCGAGGCGGCGCAGCGCGATCGGAGCCGGGGGCCGGGTCACCGCGGCTCCTCCCCGAACACGGGGGGCGCGACGCGGCGCCCGCCGGGGACGCCCCAGCCCGGCGGGTCGGGGTCGACGAGGTGGCCGGGGTGCCCGAGCGGCACGGCGGGCTCCTCGCCGGAGCGGCGGGTGCCCTCGTCGGGCGGGTCGGGGTCGGCCGCCGGGTCCGTCGTGGGCCGCCCGAGCCCGAAGCCCGGCCGCGCGGGGTCGCGGGTGGCCCCGGACCGGACGAACGGGCCGTCCGGCACCGGAGAAGGTGACGCGGGGGCCGTTCGTCCGATTGAGGCGACCCCGGGACGGCCCGCCGGGCCCGTCGACGGGGCGGCCGCGAGGGGCTCTGCCGTGGGAGCGCCCGCTGCAGGGGCGCGGACCGTGGGGACGCCGACCGTGGGAGCGCCGACCGGGCGGGGCGCACCGGGAGCGGGCGGGGCCGGGACGTCCGGGGCCGCCGGGACCGGTGCGCGGGACGTCCTCGGCGCCGTCGTCGGGCCCGCTGCGGGGCCCGGCATGCGCGTGGGGACGGAGGCGGGTGGCGCGGCGGGCCTCGTCGTCGGGACCCTGGCCGCGGACGGGGCGCCCGGGGCCGCCGCCGGCCTCGTCGGGAAGGCCCCGGGACCCCCGCCCGCGGGAGCGGGGCCCGCCACCGCCGCCCGCTGCAGGACGCCCGTCGGCGCACCCTGGGCTCCCGGGGCGAGCGGGGCCGGGGGCGGGGCGGGCGTGGCCGCCGGGCCGCCCCCGGTGGTGGGGACGGTGCGCGCCGCGGTGGCGGTCTCGGCCAGGTAGGAGCGGTAGGCCTCGCGGGCGGCGGCCTGGTCGGCCGCGGCGGCGCGGAACCCGGGGTAGCCGTCGGCGGGCCGTCCCGTGACCAGGGAGCGCAGCTCGTCGAGGACCGGGGTCACGCCGAGGCCGGGCAGCGCGGGCGGACGGGGAGGGCCGACGGCCGCCTGGACGCGCACCAGCGCCGAGCGCAGACCGTCGATGCCGCGGGCCTGCCCGCCGACGGTCTCGGCGAGCCGCTCCATCTGCGTGGCGAGCGCCCGGGTGCGCCCGCCCGCCGCGTCGGCGTCCCGCCCGGCCCACGTCGCCGACACCCCGCGCCGGGCGGACTCGAGGCGTCCCGCGGCGGTGCGCAGCTCGTCGGCGCGCGCGAGGTGGCGGTCCCGGGCGGCGGCGAGGGCCTCGGGGCTCGCGCCGTCGCGGGTCCAGCGGTGGATCTGCTCGTGGCTGAGCCCGGAGAC
Organism: Actinomycetospora atypica; assembly: GCF_042653685.1. NCBI lineage: Bacteria > Bacillati > Actinomycetota > Actinomycetes > Pseudonocardiales > Pseudonocardiaceae > Actinomycetospora > Actinomycetospora atypica. The sequence continues at coordinate 136,232 of NZ_JBHSIV010000009.1, forward strand.
GTCGCGCCCGTCCCAGCCGATCGCCGGCATCGCACCTCCGCCCGGGGCGCCGGTGGCGCGCCCTAGAGGCCGAACCGGCTCCAGTGTGCGCGGTCCTCGAGGTAGGCGAGGGCGCCGACGACGGCCCCGGCCGGGTCGGAAGCGGCCACGCCGAGCCCCGGCACCCCCCCGAGCACCCCGACCCCGAGGCGCGCGAGCAGCGGCTTGCGCGGCTCGACGGTGACCGGCTCGGCGTCGGGGAACCGCTGCGAGAGCACCTCACGCGCCGTGCCGATCCCGTCGATCAGGCCGAGCTCGAGCGCCTTGCGCCCGGTCCAGACCTCGCCGGTGAACAGGTCGGGGGTGTCGCGCAGCGTGTCGCCGCGGCGGGCGCGGACCCACTCGATGAACATCTCGTGCAGCTCGGCCTGCATGCCGAGCAGCCACTCGACGTCCTCGGCCTTCTCGGGCTGGAACGGGTCGAGGCGGGCCTTGTTCTGCCCGGCGGTGTGCAGCCGGCGCTCGATGCCGAACCGCTCGATGAGCCCGGTGAGGCCGAACCCGCCGCTGACGACGCCGATGGAGCCGACCAGCGACGTCGGGCACGCGAAGATCTCGTCGGCGGCGCAGGCCAGCCAGTACCCGCCCGAGGCGGCGACGTCCTCGCAGAACGCCAGCACGGGCAGCTCGTGCTCGGCGGCGAGCCCGCGGATGCGGTCGGCCACCAGCTGCGACTGCGTCGGCGACCCGCCCGGGGAGTTGATGACGATCGCGACGGCGACCGCGTTCTCCGCCTCGAACGCCCGGGTGAGGGCCGACTCCACGGCCGGGAGGTTGATCAGCGAGCGCGGCACCGGGCCGGAGGCCGAGGCGATCACGCCGCTGAGGCGGACCACCGAGACCGTGCCGCCCGTGACCTTCGACGCGAGCGCCCCGGGCAGGACCGAGGACACGGCCTGCGGGAGCTTCAGGGCCCCGAGTCTCACGGCCTGGGGGAAGCGGAGGTCCATGTCGCCCAGTTTGCCCTACCGGCCTAGACCCGCACGCCCGCCCGGAACTTCGGCACCCGCAGGCTGATCTTGGTGCCGGCCCCGCGCTCGGTCTCCACGACGAGGCCGTAGTCGGGCCCGAAGGCCGAGCGCATGCGGTCGTCGACGTTGCCGAGCCCCACGTGCGCGCCGGAGAGGTGGGCGTCGCGGTTGTCCTCGCGCAGCGCCTGCGGGTCCATGCCGACCCCGTTGTCCTCGACGGTGATGAGGCACTCGCTCGCGGAGTCCTCGGCGGTGAGCGTCACCGTCCCGCCCTCGACCTTGCCGGCCAGGCCGTGACGCACCGCGTTCTCCACCAGGGGCTGCAGCGCGAGGAACGGCAGCACCACCGAGAGCACCTCGGGCGCCACCTGCACCTTCACCGCGAGCCGGTTGCCGAACCGCGCCCGCTCGAGCATGAGGTAGCGGTCGATGTTCTTGAGCTCCTCGGCGAGCGTCGTGTACTCCCCGGCCTGGCGGAACGAGTAGCGGGTGAAGTCGGCGAACTCCATGAGCAGCTCGCGCGCCCGCTCCGGGTCGGTGCGGATGAACGAGGCGACGGTGTTGAGCGCGTTGTAGATGAAGTGCGGCGAGATCTGGGCGCGCAGGGCGCGGACCTCGGCGCGGTTGAGCCGGTCGCGGGAGTCGTCGAGGTCGGCGAGCTCGAGCTGGCTGGAGACGTAGCGGGCGACCTCGGCGGTGGCGCGCAGCAGCACCGGGCCCGGGGTCTCGCCGCTGACGGCCGCGAGCGTGCCGACGACGTTGCCGTCGACCTCGAGGGGCACCACGACGATGCCCTTGACCGGGCAGCGGTCGTCGCCGCACTCGATGTCGCGGCGGCTCGCCATCTGCTGGCGGCCGGTCTTCATCACCTTCTCGGCGTAGAAGCGCACGTCGAGGTTGTGGTGCTCGGCCTCGCCGTCCCACGCCAGTGGCACGCAGTCGGCCGCCGTCATGGAGAGCGCCTCGGTGTCGAGCAGGGTGCGCAGGTAGGGCACCGCGAACTGGGCGGAGGACTCGGAGAGGCCCTCGCGCAGCGCGGGCGCCGCCAGCGACACGGTGTGCAGCGTGGAGAAGGTCGCGCGCTCCAGCGGCGACGCGAAGGCGTGGCGGCGGCGGACCCGGCGGAACACGCCGACGGCCAGCGCCGCACCGACGAGGACCACGCCGACGACGACGAGGAACGTCGTGTTCGTCAACAGGGTCACGGGGCCATCGTCCGGTAGTCCACCCCGTCAGAGCAACGAGGTGCACCTCGGCGCGGCCGGGTGATCGCTCGTTCGGCGGTATCGGTCACTTGACGAGGCGTGAGAGTCGGCGGTCGGCCAACGGTTTGCCCTGGGTCTGGCAGGTGGCGCAGTACTGGAACGACCGCTCGGCGTAGGAGACCTCGCGGACCGCGTCCCCGCACACGGGGCACGGCAGCCCGGTCCGGGCGTGCACCCGCATCCCGGAGCGCTTCTCGCCCTTGAGCAGCGCGGCGTCCTGCCCCACGGCCCGGTCGACGGCCTCGGTGAGCACCGAGTGCATCGCGGCGAAGAGCCGGTCGACCGCGGCCTCGTCGAGCTTCCCCGCGGTGGCGAACGGCGAGAGCTTCGCGACGTGGAGGATCTCGTCGGAGTAGGCGTTGCCGATCCCGGCGATCGTCCGCTGGTCGACGAGCAGCGTCTTCAGCCGGGACGACACCCCGGAGAGCAGCTCCCCGAAGGCGGCCCGCGACAGTCCCAGGGCGTCCGGGCCGAGCGAGGCGATCCCGGGGACCTCCGACGGGTCGCGCACCACGTACACCGCGAGCCGCTTCTGCGTCCCCGCCTCGGTGAGGTCGAACCCCGGCCCGCCGACGGTCTCGAGGTGCACGCGGAACTCCAGCGGGCCCTTGCCGGGCCTCGGCGGCGTGGCGGAGGCCTGCTCGTGCCAGCGCAGCCACCCGGCCCGGGACAGGTGCACGACGAGATGGAGGTCGTCCAGGTGCACGTCGAGGAACTTCCCGATGCGCCCGGCGCCGGTGACGAGCCGGCCGGTCAGCGCCGAGACCGGCGGGTCGAAGGTCTTGAGCGCGGTCATGCTCGCGAGGTCGACGCGCGCGACCGGCCGGGCGAGCGCGTGGGTGCGCAGGTGCTCGGCGAGGGCCTCGACCTCGGGCAGCTCGGGCACGGCGTCTCCTCTCCCGGCCTACTGCGGCTGGAGCGGGCTGTTGGCCCGGGCCGGCGTGCCGCGGCGCTTGAGCGTCTTGATCGCCTGGTTGAACTCGGCGCGCGCCTCGGTCCGGCCCCGGATGTAGCCGCTCCAGGCCTCACCCATCGCGTCGTCCTCGTCGTCGTCGGGCCAGCGCCCGCCCTCGACGAGGAGCCGGCGCGGCCGGCGGATGACCCAGCGCCCGGGGAAGAACAGCACGAGACCGAGCAGCAGCAGGATCATCCACCAGGGGACCTGGACGACCGGGTACATCTCGACCGCCCAGGCCACCAGCGCGAACCACAGGAAGCCGAGCACGATGATCATGCCGATGACGGCGTTGCGGCCGCCCTCCTTCTCGTGCTCGAACTTCTCCGTGGTGTCGGTCCAGAGGATCGTCATGGTCACGAGCCACTCGCGTCCGTCGACGCCCTGGACCTGCTTCTTGACGCTCACGCGACCACTGTAGGGCCGGTCACGTCCGGTTCAAGAACTCCTCGACCACCGGCGCGAGGACGCGGGGCCGCGTGAGGATGCCGAGGTGCCCGCCGTCGTGCAGGTGCACCTCCCCGCGCGGGAGCAGCGAGCCCATCAGGTGGGCGTTCACCACGGGGATGACCGGGTCGCGGCGGCCGGCGAGGACGAGCGTGGGCGCCCCGATCAGCGGCAGCACCGGCAGGCTCGTCCAAGTGGTCAGCGCGAACAGCTGGTGCAGGTAGGCCTTCGCCGTCACCGGGCGCACCCGGGCGAACACGGCGTCGACGGCGTCGCCGTCCTCGCCGTGGTAGATCTCCCGCCCGGCGCTGCGGCGGTAGGTGGGGTCGTTGTAGCGGCGCGGGGTCAGCATGCGGGCGAGCACGCCGAGACGGGCCGGCACCATCATCACGCCGGTGCCGGTGCTGACCAGCACGAGCCGGCCGGTGCGCCGGGGGTACTGCAGCGCGAACTGCTGGGCGATCCCGCCGCCCCAGGACAGGCCGAGGACGTCGACGACCCCGTGCTTCGCGGCGGTCAGGCCGTCGAGCTGGTCGAGCAGGTCGGCGAGCAGGGTGGTGAGCGCCGCCATCGGCAGCGGCACCGCGGAGGCCTGCGAGCGCCCGATCCCGGGGACGTCGAACCGGACGACCTCGCGCCGCGGGTCGAGCACCTCGACGAGCGGCTCGAGGAGTTCGAGGCTCGCGCCGATGCCGTTGACCAGCACCAGGGGGCGCAGGGCGGGATCGGTGCCCGGACGCACGGCCACGCGGACGCGCCGGCCCGCGACGGACAGGATCCGCTCCGTCGACCCCTCCCGTGCACCCTCGACGGGGACGATCTCCATGACGCTCACCGTCCGGATCCGGGCTGGACGGGACGGTCCTCGGTATAGCTGCGGTACACGGCGATCAACGCCTCCTTCTGCGCCTGGGAGAGCCGACGGTCGGCCCGGACGGCGCGTTCGACGCCGGTCCCGGACCGTCGGTCGTCCGGATCGGCGTCGGTCCCGGGAGCGGCCTGCTCCCGGACGATCCCCGCCTGCTCGAGGAGGGTCTCGGCGGACAGGTCGAGCGCGTCGGCGATGGCCTGCAGCACGCGCACCGACGGCACGTGCAACCCGCGTTCGACCTGGCTGAGGTAGGGGTTCGAGATGTGCGACAGCGCCGAGAGCTGCCGCAGGGACAGCCGCGCGAGGCGCCGCTGGTCCCGGATGAAGGAGCCGAGCGCCCGGCGCTGCGCCTCCCACACGGTGTCCACGCCCATCGCGGGCCCGGCGCTCAGCGCAGACGCAGCGCGTCGAGGACCTGGTGCGCCACGGAGCGCTGCATCTCGAGGACGGCGATGCCCGTGTCGTAGCTGCGGTCGATCATCTCGCCGACCGACGGCATCGCGATCGGGAACGCGCCGGACTGCGGCACGGAGGTGCTCGCGCCCTCGGCGCCCTGGAACGCGGCGGACCAGAGCTTCGCGGCGCCGGTCGCGGCCTCGCTCATCGCCTGCTGGCCGCGGGCCATCGCGTCGGTGAACTGGTCGGTCATCGTGCCGGTGCCGTTCGACATCGTCGTCATCGGTTCTCCTCCGGAGCAGCCGGCCCGTCCTGCTCGACGGGCCGATCAACTGCAAAGGATACCGAGCACGGCGCCGCGACGCCCGTCGCGAGGGTCAGGGACGCGGCAGGGACGCGAGGATCTCGCCCCGCCGGCGGTCGACCGCGAGGGCGCAGTCGACGCAGCCGCACCGCGACTCCGCGGCGGTCAGGAGCAGGTCGAGGCGCAGGAACGCGGTGTCGTAGCGCGGTCCCACGGCGTCGTCGACGAGACGGCGGAGAGCGACGGAGGCCGAGCGCACGAGGCGGTCGGGAGGGCGGTGGTCCATGGCGGCACCCGTTCCGGCAGGGGGTGTGAGCGACGCGTGTTGCGCTTCTTGCACCACCGTCGCGCTCTACGCAACACGGTGCCCGCGCGGGTCGTCCGCGTCAAGACGCGCGACGGCCCGACCACCCGAGGGCGCCACACGGAACTCGTGTGACGTCGACCACTCGGGGGCCGGGCCGGTGTCGCGAGTGTCCTCAGCCCTCGCCGAGGACGTACTCCCCCGGGGCGTCGCCGAGCACGGGGTAGCGCTCCGTGCCGACCGGCGGCGGGGTGCGCATGTCGCCCCCGTGCTCGCCGATCCAGGTCGACCAGGTCTCCCACCAGGAGCCCTTGACCTCGCTGGAGCGGGCGCGCCAGCCGTCGGGGCCGGGGGCGTCGGAACCGGTCTCACCGACCGTGCCCACCCAGTGCTTCGCCTTCGGGCTCGGCGGGTTCACCACGCCGGCGATGTGGCCCGCCGTCGAGAGCACGAACGTGACGTCGCCGCCCAGCAGCTGGGTGGAGGTGAACGACGTGCGCCAGGGCGCGATGTGGTCGTTCTCCGCCGCCACGATGAAGGTGTCGGCGTGCACCGCCTTGAGGGTGAGCCGCTCGCCCTCGATCTCGAGCTGGTCGCGGGAGAGCTCGTTGTCGATGTAGAAGTGCCGCAGGTAGAAGGAGTGCATCGCGGCGGGCATCCGCGTGGAGTCGGTGTTCCACGCGAGGATGTCGAACGCCGGCGGCGCCTTGCCCTCCAGCCAGTTCGGCCCGATGTAGTTGAAGATCAGGTCGTTGGCGCGCAGCAGGTCGAACGTCGTGGCCATCGACTCGGCGGGCAGGTAGCCCGTCTGCTGCATCGACGTCTCGAGGCGCTCGACGATCTCGGGGCCGACGAAGGACGCGACCGGCCCGACCTCGGAGTAGTCGAGCATCGTGTTGAGCATCGTCAGGGAGTTGATGCGGTCGTCGCCGCGGCCCGCGGCGCGGGCGCTGAGCAGCGCGGCCATGAGCCCGCCGAGGCAGAGCCCCATCAGGTTGACCTTCTCGGCCCCGGTGATGTCGCAGACGACGTCGAGGGCCGCGGCCGGGCCGAGCTCGAGGTAGTCGGCGAACGTCGTCGACGCCATCGAGCTGTCGGGGTTGCGGTAGCTGATCATGAACACGGTGTGGCCGTGCTGCACGGCCCACTCCACGAGGCTGCGCTCGGGCGCGAGGTCCATGACGTAGTACTTGTTGATCCACGGCGGGCTGCACAGCAGCGGGATCGCGTGGACCTCGTCGGTCTGCGCCTCGAACTGCACCAGCTCCATGAGCCGGTTGCGGTAGACGACCTTCCCGGGGGTCGCCGCGAGCTCCTTGCCGACGCGCAGGCCGCTCTTGTCGACCTGGCGCGGCTTGCCGCCGTTGGTGGCGACGTCGTCGAGCAGGTTGCGCAGGCCCGCGACGACGCTCGCGCCGCCGGTCTCGAACGCCCGCTTGAGGGCGGCCGGGTTGCCGGGCAGCACGTTGGTCGGGGACACCATGCTCCCGACGAGGCCCATCAGCATGCGGGCCCGCTCCTCGGTCCTGGCGTCGAGCGCCGCGGCGCCGACGAGGTCGTCGAGCAGCGACACGAGCGCGAGGTACTCCTGGCGCAGCGCCCAGTAGGCGGGGTTCTCCACCCAGGTCGTGTCCTTGAACCGGCCGTCCTTGGAGGTCGGTACCGGCTCGGCCTTCGGGTCGTTCTCCGCGGTGCCCCCGGAGAGGCCGCGCAGGGCACGCCCGGTCGCGGCCGCCCCGATCCGGGCCGAGATCGCCGCGAACGACGACGCCGCGCGGCTGACCTCCCCGGGGTGGCTGATCCAGCCCTGGGCCATCTGGAGCACGGCACGTCCGAAGAGCGCCGGGTCGGTGCGGGCGAGCACCGAGTCGGGGACGATCGTCTCCACGGTCTTCGCGAGGTCGGGCGTACGCAGTGCAGGTAGCTGGGGTCCGGTCTCGTCACTGACGGCCATGCGATCTCTCCTCGTGGGGCCGGTCCCGCGCCCCGCGCCGGAGCGACCTCCGGGACCCGCCGTCCGCGTTCGTGTGTGCCCGTTCACACTACCCGGGGAAACGGACGGCGGGGCCCCGTCGGAGCTGTCAGGCCAGGGGTCCGCGCTTGCGCGCGACGATCCCCTCGTAGACCAGCGGGCTCGCGTCGGTGGCCAGACGGTGGCGGAACTTCTCGCGGCGGACCACGTCGAGCGCGCCGGAGGCCATGCCGTCGGAGATCATCCGGGCGAAGCCGGACGTGTCGTCCTCGGCCAGGAAGGCGTCCTTGATGGTCAGGACGACCCACCCGCCCTCGGCCACGTGGTCGTAGGCCGTGCGGAAGGCCTCGGGCGGGATGTCCCCGAACCCGAGGGCGGCGACCACGGCCAGCGCGGTCAGGCGGTGCTCGGTGAGGCGACGGGAGTCGCCGGCCCCGAGGGCCGTGAGGTCGGTCACGAGGTAGTCGGCGTAGAGGCCCGGGCGGTCGCGCTCGGCGGCCGTGCGCGCCTCGGGCAGGATGTCGACCCCCACCGAGTGCGCCACGCCGATCGTGGCGAGCTCCTCGGCCATGATCCCGTTGCCGGCGCCGAGGTCGAGCACGCGGACCGCGGAGGCGTCCTCGCCGGCGTCGGCGAGCGCGTCGGCGAGGAGGTTCACCATGAAGCGCGGGGTGTCGCAGCCGAGGACGTCGTAGAAGATCTTCTCGTAGAGCCCGGGGACGTCGAAGATCCGGTGGTAGTCGTGGAAGCGGATCTCGTCCCAGGCCCCGTCGGGCTGCTGGACGACGCACCACTCGTCGTTCTGGTCGTAACGGCTGCTCGGCTCGGGCAGCGCCACCCGCAGCGCGCTCCGTGCCGCGGCCAGCGTGCGGGGCCCGCGGTAGGCGCCCCGTCCCAGCCGGCCGTGCTCGCGCCGGGCGGTCTCCGTACCGAGGTGTCCCTCGTGACCCTGGGGGATTGCGGCTCCGAACCCGTTGACCGTCGACGTCATGTGACCACTCCTTCGGTCCCGCCCGTGGGCGCGACCAGCACGCGGACAGGCAGCAGGAATGATGTTGGCGCCCGGTCCGCAGGATCAGGACGGTCGATCGTCGTCAGGTCCGTCGTGGAGGGTCAAGCAGACGGCGTATCTCAGCGATGAGCCTCACGATCGCTTGATTAGGCGGCGGAGTGTGCACTCGCGATCACGATTCGTGACCTCTGCGGGGTTGACATCAGCGCCATTGGTCGCGCTGACCCCGCGGGTCGTAACGCTGCGTGCGATCGTCCGGACGGCCGTACGGGGCCTGCGGTCCGGGCTGCGGCGGGTACGGCGGCTGCGGCTCGTAGCCGCCGTACTGGGCGTCGTACCGGCCCTCCTGGCCGCCCCAGCCGCCGCGCTGGGCCGGCCGGACCGAGGTCGCCGACACCCCCGAGAGCATGGAGACGATCGCGATGCCGATAGCGGCGTAGAGGATCCCGGTGGCGATGTGCGCCGAGATCGAGCCCTCCGCGAGGAACACCTGCAGGATCAGCACGACGATCACGAGCACCGCGATCGCCGAGAAGAACGACGCGGGCCGCGGCGTGGTCAGCAGCAGCAGGTGCAGCAGCGCCGTGCTCGCCAGCGCCGCGATCGCCGCGGCCACCGGGATGACCGTCGAGGCGTCGTCGACCAGGGCGCCCGAGCGACCCGCGGTCTGGATGCCGACCTCGAAGATGCTGTTGATGATGAGGACCCCGACGAAGGCGATCCCCGCGGCGACGAGGGCCGTGGCGACCCCGCCCGCCCACAGGCGCTTCGCCACGACCTCGACGTCGCCGTCGTCCCAGGAACGCTGCGGGTAGTTCACGGTCCGATCCTCCCCGATGGGTACGGGATGGTTGTACCGCACCGCGAGCACGTTCGGCTGACGGCCGGGCCGTCAGGCGGCCGAACGCTCCCCGGCGGGGCGGCGACGGAGCCCCGCGTGCTCGATGGCGGGCGGCGCGTAGGACACGTCGCCTGGGTCGACGTCGGTGCCCGGCGGGACGATCTCGTCGATCCGGTCGAGGACCTCGTCGTCGAGCGTGACCTCGGCGCCCGCGAGCAGGTCGTCGAGCTGCTCGGCGGTGCGCGGGCCGATGATCGCGCTGGTCACGCCCGGGTGGGCCACGGCGAACGCCATCGCCAGATGGGTCATCGACAGCCCCGCCTTCTCGGCGAGCGGGACCAGCTCCTCGACGACGTCGAGCTTGCGCTCGTTGGTCAGGCGGCCCGCGGCGAACGACATCCGCTTCGAGTCGGTCTCCTGGCCCTTGCGGTAGCGCCCGGTCAGCAGGCCCATGCCCAGCGGGCTCCACACGAGCGTGCCCATCCCGTAGCGCTCGCAGACCGGCAGCACCTCGCGCTCGATGCCGCGGTTGACGATCGAGTACGGCGGCTGCTCGGTGCGGAACCGCTCGAGGCCCCGCCGCTCGGAGATCCACTGCGACTCGACGATCTCCGAGGCGGGGAACGTCGAGCAGCCGATCGCCCGGACCTTGCCCGACCGGACGAGGTCGGTGAGCGCCGACAGCGTCTCCTCGACGTCGACCGACGGGTCGGGCCGGTGGATCTGGTACAGGTCGATGTGGTCGGTCTGCAGGCGCCGCAGCGAGTTCTCGACCTCGGCGACGATCCAGCGCCGCGAGTTGCCGGCCCGGTTCGGGTCCTCGCCCATGCCGCCGTGCACCTTCGTGGCGAGCACGACGTCGTCGCGACGGTCCTTCAGGGCCTTCCCGACGATCTCCTCCGACTCGCCCTGGGCGTAGACGTCGGCGGTGTCGACGAAGTTGATCCCGGCGTCGAGCGCCGTGTGGATGATCCGGATCGAGTCGTCGTGGTCGGTGTTGCCCCAGGCGCCGAACATCATGGCGCCCAGGCAGTAGGGGCTGACCTTGATGCCGGTGCGGCACAGCGTGCGGTACTTCATGCGGGGTCGTGCCTCCTCCGTCGACTGCCTACGGAGTAGCCGCCCCCGCGGCGGTCGAAGCACGCGGAGCGCTCCGGCGCGGCTCGAGGGCCGCGAAGGCCGCCGCGACGAGTCCCGCCACGAGGAACGAGGTCAGCGAGGCCGAGAGCCAGGACGGCGGGGCGAACCCGATCGCCTCGCGCAGCGCGCTCCAGGCGTCCGACCACACGGGCGCCCCGCCGGGGTTGATCAGCTGGTAGACGACGAGGCCGACCACCCAGGCCAGCACCATGAGCGGGCGCGACGGCGCCCACCGCGAGAGGTCCATCGCGCGGCCGCGGCGGTGCGCCACGAGCGCCTCCCCGACCCCGACGCCCAGCAGCGGCACGAACACCGACCCGATCACGGCCAGGAACACCGCGTAGTCGTCGATCGTCACGCCGAGCGCGAGCACCGTGATCAGCGCGCCGATCGCCAGGCTGAGCACCCGCCGGTCGGCTCGCGGCACGAGGTTCTGCGCGGAGACCGCCGTCGAGTAGACGTTCGCGAACGACTGGTCGGTCTCCCGCACCGTCAGGACCAGCAGGGCGAGGACCCCGAGCGGCGCGGCGAGCATCGGGGCGAACACCGCGTCCCCGTCCCCGCCCACCAGCGACAGGGCGGCGAGCCCGACGACGAAGCAGAGGACCTGGGTGACGCCGTACCCGATCGTCGCCGAGGTGAAGGCGGTCGAGACCCGCTTCGAGTGCCGCGAGTAGTCCGACGCCACGGGGATCCACGAGACGGCCACGGCGATCGCCGCGTCGGTCCCCGCCCAGAAGCCCGACCACGACCCGCGGTCGCCGAGGTCCGCCCCGGTCGGGCGGGTGAACAGCCACCACGCGAGGTAGGCCACCGAGATCGCGACCAGGATCGTCACCACCCGGCGCAGCAGCCGGAGCATGCCCAGCGGCCGGAGGGTCAGCAGCGTCGTCACGACGCCGGCGCCGACGACCCACGCCCACGTCGGCCCGCCGAGGGCGAGCGTCCCGGCCTGGGCGATGACGACGAGCTCGAAGGTGCCCCAGCCGATCAGCTGCACCACGTTGAGCACCGACGGGATCCACGAGAGGACCCCGCCGAACAGGTCGCGCAGCACCACCATCGCGGGCGCCCCGGTGCGCGCCCCCGGGATCGCCGAGAGACCCACCATCGCGCTGCCGATCGCGGTGCCCACCACCGTCGCGACGACCGCGGCGGCCACGGTCAGCGGGGGTGCCCCCGCCGGCTGGAGCACGGCGAGCACCCCGGCGAAGCCGAGCAGGCTGACCCCGAGGTTGGCCCAGAAGGCGCCCTGGTCGAGGAAGCCCAGGCTGCGCGGGACCGGCCCGTCGAGGGTGGGGGCGACCTCGTCGCGCTCGGATGCGGACACGGCCATACGGCGACCTCCTGGTTCCCTGCGCCGGCATGATCCGGATCAGGTTCGAACGGTCGGGACCGTTGCCGCCTCGCGGCCAGGTCCCCTCTCAGCCCGTCTCCCGGACTCCCGTGGGACGCACGCGCGCCCCGTGCCCCGACCGTATGTCGTCGGGGCACGGGGCGCGACCGTGCGGTGGAGCGGACCTACACGTTGATGCAGGTCTTGTTCGCGTTGATGCAGTCCGCCCCGGCGGAGTTCTGCGCCTCGGTGGCGAAGTTCTCGTAGTCGGAGTGGTCGGTGCTCGGATCGTGCTGGTTGTCCGGGAACGAGTCGATCGCGAACGACCGCCCGGCCGGCTGGTCGTAGGTCAGCGTGATCCGCAGGGCGGGGACGGGCGTGAAGCCCTCCTCGCAGTTGCCGCGCTCGTCGGCGAAGGCCATGTGCGAACGCAGGTCCTTCGACTCGAGGTTCTGGCCGTCCCAGCAGCTCGGGTAGTCGAGCAGCCGGACCAGGTTCGAACCGCGCGGGCAGATCGGGTACTGGTCGGTGACCCGGTCCTCGAAGCCCGTGCAGGTGTACTTGGCGTTGGCGTTCTTGCCGTCCTGCGCCTTGGCCTTCGCGTTGCCCATGATCATCATGAGGTGGGCGGGCAGCGGCTCGATCTTCTGGTCGCCGTGGCCCCGGAAGGTCAGCTGGGCCTTCTTCGGGGTCAGGATCCTCCCGACGTTGCCGTCGAGGCTCCCGCCGTCCCGGCCGACGTCGTCGCCGGTGCCGTTGAGGTCGCGCAGGACCGGCCAGAAGAAGGTGCTCTTGTCGCCGTTCCTGCACGAGGTCCCCGCGGCCTCCAGCGAGTCGTCGCTCGAGTTGCCGTTGGTCGACGTGTTGCCCACGTAGTCGTGGACGTGCTGGGCGCCGTTCCGCTTGCCCGGCGCGGCCATGTAGTTGTCGGAGTTGTTGTGGTCGCTGACCCCGCAGTCGACGGAGTAGCTGCCCTTCGAGAACACGCCGCCCTCGCCGATGTTGCCGTTCTTCTCGACGTCGCGGATGTTCACGTAGGACTCGGCGCCGGCCGCCTGCGCCTTGTCGCGGCCGGGGAAGGGGTCGTCCTTCTTCTGGTCGGCCTTCTTCTTGGCCTCGTCGGGGCTCTGGTCCTTGCCCCCGTCGGGGTTGCCGTCGCCGTCGTGACCGGTGCCGCCGGACTTGGCGTCCTTCCGGTCGTCCTCGCCGTCCTTCGAGTCCTTGCCGGACCCGTCCTCCCGGCCGTCACCGGACCCGTCCTCCTGGCCGTCGGACGAGCCGGAGTCGGAGTCGGAGTCCTTGCCGTCTCCGGACTCGTCGTCCTGGCCGTCTCCGGAGTCCTCGCTCGACGAGCCGGTGAGCGCGGAGAGGATGCTGCTGCCTCCGGAGCCCCCGCCGTTGTCCTCCGCGAGTGCGGACCCGCCCAGGACGACGGCGGTGCCGCCGACCAGGAGGGCCGCGACCGCGGCGATCAGACGGAGTGGGAGCCGGGTGCGATGTCGTCCACGTCGGGGCATGGGCGAACGACCTCCTGACGATCTCGGTCCCGGGCCGTGGGGAGCGCGGCCCGGGTGCGGAGGCGGCGTCCGGTCGGCCGGAGCTCGGGGTGTTCGGCCGGGGGAGCCCGGACGTCGCCGCCGTGTGGGGGGAGCGAGCCGGAACGCTAGGAGCGACCCCGTTCACCGGACCGTGATCTGAGAGCACGGGGGCAGCAGTGCCGCTCGCGGGACGCCCGGACGCGCCGAACAGCAGGAGTACTGCTCCGACCGGAGCAGTGTTTGCGACACTCGCCGGTGATCGCTCTCAGGAAGCCGTTAGTCGCCCACGCCACGTAGCCGTTCGGCGCCGGGCGATTGAACTCGCGCTCGGCGCACGGCACTGTGGTCCGCGATGCAACCCAATCGTTATGCGGACGCGGAGCGGGGCCGCGTGCTGTGTGTGGCTCCTCCCCACCGCACAACGAGCGTGCTCGTCGGTGCGTTGCGGTCCAACGGCTTCGAACCGCAACTCCTGCGGGAGAGCTGGAGCGTCGGTGCCGCGGCCCGGGCCGGCGGCGCCCGCGCCGTCGTCCTCGACGTCGAGATGAGCGGCCTGCGCCCGGTCGAGGTCCTCGCCGACCTCCACCGCGAGAGCCCGCGCACGCCGGTCATCGCCCTGACCTCGGCCGAGGCGCGCGACCGGACGGTCTCCACGCTGCGCGCGAGCCACGACGACTACCTCGTCACCCCGTTCCCCATGGAGGAGCTGCTCGCCCGGCTGCGCCTGCGTCTCGGCGACGACCGGCCGACCGCGCAGCTCTACCTGCGGCGGGGCGAGGTGATGGTCGACACGGCGCTCGAGCAGGTGTTCGTCGAGAACAAGCCGGTCAGTCTCTCGCGGACCGAGTACGCGGTGGTCGACGCGCTCATCCGCCACCCGCGGGGTCAGGCGATGTCGCAGGACGAGCTCGTCACGCGGGTCTGGGGCGGTCCGCCGACCTCGAACATCGTCGAGGTCTACATCGGCTACCTGCGCCGCAAGCTGGGCGCGGAGCGCATCCGGACGATCCGGGGCCGCGGGTACGTGCTGGAGGGCTGATCCTCCGGCCCTCGTGGGGGCCTGCGTGGCAGCGATGGCACATCGCTGACATCGAGTGTCAGTCAGGCGCCATCCTCGGTGCCGGGGCCGGCCGAGCCGGTGGCAGCGATGGCACATCGCTGACGCTGGGCGTCAGGCAGGCGCCACGCTCGATCGTCGGGTCAGGCGTCGATCATCGAGGCGAGGGCGACCTGGCGGGCGCGGCGCTGGGCGTGGGCGACCTGCACGGCCTGGGCCTGCGCGGCGGCGGCCTCGGCGCGGGCGGTCCGGCGGGCGCGCCAGCCGCGGGGCTCCGGGACGACCGGCGTGCGCTCCGGCGAGACCCGCGGGGCGGGGATGACGACGGCGGGCTGGCTGGCGGTGACGTGGCGTCCCATGGCTGTTCTCCCCCGAGAAGTGCGGGCCGGGCGGCTCGCTGATGACGGGGATATCGCTGGGGTCGCGGAAGTGTTTCGGCCCGGCTCGGGGACCACTCGGATGGGTGTCCTAGAGCGAACGGAGGAACCCGATCTGGCGCTCGATCGACGTCGCGAACGGCTCGCCGAGATAGATGTCGAAGTGCCCGCAGTCGATCTCGAGCGTCTCCACGGGCCCGCCCGCGGTGACCGCGGCGCGGCGGACGGCGGCCGGAGGGGCGATCGAGTCGGACGCCGCGACGACGAACAGCATCGGGCACCGCACGCGCGGGGCGGCCGTGACCGGGCGGTTGAACGGGATCGTGAGGATGCCCCGCGCCGGCATGTCGTTGATGAACGACGGCCCGATGATCGCGCCGTAGCCGGGCGCGGCGTCGGGCGCGGTGATGGCGGCGACCGACCCGGGCGGGCCGTAGATCGCGACGCGGTGGTCGGGCCGGCCGAGCGCGTGGCCCACGGCGTCGAGCAGCGCGTGCGCGGAGACCTTCAGCAGCTGCCACGGCCCGGCGTAGCGGAGGATCTCGACGAGGGCGCCCCGCCCGTCCATCGCCGCGCCCTGCGAGATCACGCCGGCGATCCGGGGGTCTTCGGCGGCCACCGCGACCACGTGCCCGCCCGCGTACGACGAGCCCCAGAGCACGATCCGCTCGGGGTCCACGCCGTCGAGGAGCCGGGCCCGGGCCACGGCCGCGTGGTAGTCGCGCCGGTGGACCCGGTGGTCGACCATGCGGCGCGGCTCGCCCTCGGAGTCGCCGAAGCCGCGGTAGTCGACGAGCAGGACGTCGGCACCGGCCGTGGTGAAGGCCTCGGCGAACGGGAGCAGACCGGAGTCGCGGGTGGCGCCGAAGCCGTGCGCCATGACGACGCACGGTCGGCCGCCCGCGCCGGCGAGCGACTCGTCGTCGGCCCGCAGGTACGTGGCGGCGAGGCGCCGGCCCTCCGCCTCCACAGTGATCTCCATGGCGCCGGAGTGTGTCAGGGCGAGCGGAGCGACGGGGAGGGCCGACGGCTCACTGCTGCTCGGCGGGGACTCCCAGTCCGGTGGGGCAGGAGACCCCGGTGCCGGTCATACTGCAGTAGCCGTTCGGCACCCGGTACAGGTACTGCTGGTGGTAGTCCTCGGCGTAGTAGAAGGCCCCGAGCGGGGCGATCTCGGTGGTGATCGCACCCTTCCGAGCCGCGGTCAGCGCCTGCTGGAACGCGTCGCGCGAGGCCTCGGCCTGCGCCCGCTGCGTCTCGTCGGCGTAGTAGATCGCCGAGCGGTACGTGGTGCCGACGTCGTTGCCCTGGCGCATCCGCTGCGTGGGGTCGTGCTCCTCCCAGAACAGCGTCAGCAGCTGCTCGTAGGTGACCACGCTCGGGTCGAACACCACGAGCACCACCTCGGCGTGCCCGGTGCGGTTGGTGCAGGTCTCCTCGTAGGTGGGGTTCGGCGTGTAGCCGCCCGTGTAGCCGACGGCGGTGGTCCACACGCCGGGCGTGTTCCAGAACAGCCGCTCGGCGCCCCAGAAGCAGCCCATGCCGAAGACCGCGGTCTGCAGGCCCTCCGGGAACGGCGGCTTGATCGGGCGCCCGGACACGAGGTGGCGCTCGAGGGTCGGCAGGGGCCTCGACCGGCCGGGGAGGGCGTCGGACGGGTCGACCATCGTGCGCTTGTCGCTACCGAACCAGCTCATGGTCCCGACGGTACGGGCGTCAGGCGAACAGCGTCGTCGTGAAGGACGGCCCGCCCTCGGGCTCGCCGACCCGCCGGAACCACTCCGTCCCGAAGACCGCGGCGAAGGCCTCGTCGGGAAGGGCGAGGAAGAAGGACTCGGGCGTGATCTGGCTGGCGTGGGCCCGCATCGCGGCCCGCTTCGCGTCGAGCCACCCGGTGACGTCGACCCGCGTGGTCAGCCGCTCCTGCGGCGTCCCCATCGACTCGATGTCGCGCTCGGACGGACCGTCCCCGTCGCCCATGCCCATCTCGCGGGCGAGGGAGAGCAGGCGGCGCATCTCGTCGCGGTTGGTGGTCGCCTCGTAGACCCGCGGCGTGCCGGCGACCTCGGCCGCGCGGGCGCCGACGTGGTGGACCTGCACGTGGTCGGGGTGGCCGTAGCCGCCGCGCTCGTCGTAGATCGTCAGGACGTCGGCGTCCTCCTCGCGCAGGATCACCGCGAGTCGCTCGGCGGCCTCGTCGACGTCGGCGGCGGCGAACGCGCCGTCGGCGGTGTTGGTGGGAGTGTCGACCATCCCCGAGTCGAGGTAGCCGAGGAACTCCGTGCGGGCGGCCCCGAGGATGCGGGCCGACTCGAGGGTCTCGGCGTACCGGCGCTCGGCGAGCGTCTCGCCGGGCGCGAGCGGGTCCGCGAGGACCTCGCCGAGCTCACCGCCCGTGGCGATCACGAGCACGACCCGGTGTCCGGCGTCGGCCGCGGCGCGCA
The DNA here is from genome assembly GCF_042653685.1 of Actinomycetospora atypica. Taxonomy (NCBI): domain Bacteria; kingdom Bacillati; phylum Actinomycetota; class Actinomycetes; order Pseudonocardiales; family Pseudonocardiaceae; genus Actinomycetospora; species Actinomycetospora atypica. The sequence continues at coordinate 153,501 of NZ_JBHSIV010000009.1, forward strand.
TGACGCCTCCGCAGGCGATGCACTCGTCGTCGGGATGGGCGTGAAAGGTCACGAGCGTCGCCACGGCGCCGGAGCGTAGACCGCCTCAGCCGAGGGTGAACGACAGCACGAGGACCAGCAGCACCACGACGACGACCGCGACGGTCCCGAGGGTCGAGGAGAGGTCGCGTCGCCGGCCCAGGAACACGTCGGAGCCGGCGATCCCCGACGACGGCCGCTCCCGCTCGGTCCACGGCGGGACGGTGTGCGCGGCCGGGACGGGCGGGGAGGGCCGGCGGCCGGCGAGGGCGCCGGGCACCACCTGGGTGCGCTCGGGCGGCATCCCGAACGACGGCGGGTGGAACGACGACGGCACGGGCGCTCGCGGGACGACCTGCGTGGCGTCGGGCGCGTCGGGGACGACCTGTGTGACCTCGGCCTCGACCTCGGCGGACCCGGTCGGCGCGGGGTCGTCCCAGCGGAAGGGCGGGGGGAAGGGGTCGGCGACCGACCGGACGGGCGGGGGCCGGACCGGCGGGGGCTGGACCGGCAGGGCCTCGGTGACCGGCGTGGGGTCCGGTGCCGGGAGGGGGTCGGGCGGTGCGGCGGACGCGGTCGGGGCCGACGCGGTCGTCGGGAACGGGGCCGGCTCGGGCGGCGACGCGGGCTCCGGCTCCGGGGTCGGCGCCGGCTCCGGGGTCGGCGCCGGGTGTGCAGTAGGCGCCTGCGGGGCGGCCGCCGCCGTGACCTCTGCCACCTGCTCCGCCGCCGGCACGACCGGCGGCTCGGCGGCCGGCGTCGTCGTCCCCCCGACCGGGGTGGCCGCCTGCTCCTCGCGGCGCCGGGCCAGGAGGACGTCCCGCCGACGGCGGTAGGCCGTGGCGTCGACCCGGCCCGCGGCCAGGTCGGCGTCGAGTCGCGCGAGCTCGTCGTCCGCGTCCGTCACCGTCGTCCCCTCCGCCGGGCGGTGTCACGAACCCGGACGGATCACCCGTCCGGGTCCCGGTCGCCGCACGGTAACCGACCGCGCGCACGGCCGTCGGGGGACGAGATCCCCGCCGCACCCGTCCGGTCGCGCGCGATCGATCGAACGATCAGTGCGGCTGTCGCGAAGGTGCTGCCGACGGACGCCCGTCACCAGCCACGTCTTCACGTCGAGAGGACCCGACCGTGTCGTCCACCATGCCGCCCCCCGAGCAGACACCCCTCCGCGCGGAGCGTGTCGTCCCTCGTCCCGCGGAGGGGGTGTGGCCGGGGCTGCAGGACCCGGGCGAGAACCGACTCCGCATGACGATCGCCCGCGGCCTGCTCCGGGCCGCCGTCCGGCGGATGCCGATGCGGCTCGTGTGGCCGGACGGCACGACCGAGGGCGGCGGCGACGCGACGAGCCCGGACATGCGGCTCATCCGTCCCGAGGCCTGCTTCACCCGGCTCGGGACCGAGGGCCTCATCGGGCTGGGCGAGGGCTGGATGGTCGGCGACTGGGACTCCGACGACCTCGTCGGCGTGCTGCGGTGCTTCACCGACCACATCGAGGACCTCGTCCCGCGGCCGCTCCGCAAGCTGCGGCGCCTGTACGACCGCGGGCAGCCGCACGAGGAGCGGGCGGAGGACGCGGTGGTCTCGCAGGAGAACGTCCACCGGCACTACGACCTGTCGAACGACCTGTTCCAGCTCTTCCTCGACCCGTCGATGATGTACTCGGCGGCCTGGTTCTCCGGGCCGGTCGACGCCGAGGGGCAGCACGCGGAGTCGTTGACCACGGCCCAGCACCGCAAGGTCGACGGGATCCTCGACCTCGCCGGGGTCCGGGAGGGCTCGCGCGTCCTCGAGATCGGCACCGGCTGGGGCGAGGCCGCCATCCGCGCGGCCCGGCGCGGAGCCCGGGTCACCACGCTCACGCTCTCGATCGAGCAGGCCGAGCTGGCCCGCGAGCGCGCCGAGCGGGCCGGGGTCTCCGACCGCATCACGATCGACGTCCGCGACTACCGGGACGCGGTCGGCGAGTACGACTCGATCATCTCGATCGAGATGATCGAGGCCGTCGGCGAGCGCTACTGGCCGGAGTACTTCCGCACGGTGGACCGGCTCCTCGCGCCGGGCGGGCGGTTCGGGCTGCAGGCCATCACGATGCCCCACCACCGGATGCAGGCGACGAAGGCGTCGTACACCTGGATCCACAAGTACATCTTCCCGGGCGGCATCATCCCCAGCGTCGAGGCGATCGAGCAGACCCTCGCCCGCCACACCACGATGCACGTCGACGACCGCCGCTCCCTCGGGCCGGACTACGGCGAGACGCTGCACCGCTGGCGCGACACGTTCCTCGCCCGCGAGCCGGAGGTCCGGGCGCTCGGGTTCGACGAGACCTTCGTCCGGATGTGGGACTTCTACCTGGCCTACTGCGAGGCCGGGTTCGTCTCGCGCTACCTCGACGACTGGCAGTTCGGCATCACCCGCTGACCGCCCGGTCGTGTGACGTGTGCCCCGTCGTGGCCCGGCCCGATCGCCCGCCCTGGGACAGTCACCGCTGACTGCCCGGGCGCGGCGACCGGTGGAGGACCTCCGCGCCCGGGCCGACACCGACACGAGGAGCGCATCCCCCATGGACACGACCGACGTCGCCGCGATCGTCACCGGAGGGGCGTCGGGCCTCGGCGGGGCGGCCGTCCGCCGGCTCGCCGCCGACGGGGCGCACGTCATCGCGATCGACCTGCCGAAGGCGATCGACACGGCCGAGAAGCTCGAGCGCGTCGACTACATCCCGGCCGACGTGACCGACGGCGACCAGGTCCAGGCGGCGGTCGAGGCCGCCGTCGGGACCGGGCTGCCGCTGCGGATCGCGGTGAACTGCGCCGGGATCGGGACCGCCGGGCGCCTGCTCGGCAAGAAGGGCCCGCACGACCTGGCCGTGTTCAACCAGGTCGTGGGCGTCAACCTGGTCGGCACCTTCAACGTCATGCGCCTGGCGTCGGCCGCGATCGCGCAGACCGAACCGCTCGACGACGGCGCCCGGGGCGTCGTGGTCAACACCGCGTCGGTGGCCGCCTTCGAGGGCCAGATCGGCCAGATCGCCTACGCCGCCTCCAAGGGCGGCGTGGTCGGCATGACGGTGCCCGCGGCCCGCGACCTCGCCCAGTACGGCATCCGGGTCATGACCGTCGCGCCCGGCATCATCGACACCCCGATGCTCGCGGGGGTCGAGGAGTCGTTCCGCGCGAAGCTCGCCGAGGGCGTGCCCTTCCCGCAGCGGCTCGGCCGGCCCGACGAGTACGCCCAGCTGGTCGCGATGATCGTCGAGCACGACTACCTCAATGGCGAGGTCATCCGCTTCGACGGGGCGCTGCGGATGCAGCCCCGCTGAGCTCCAGGGTGTCGGCCGGGCCCGGACGCAGGTCGTCCAGGTGCGGCACCTCCAGGACGGCGTCCGAGGTCATCCACGTCCGCAGGGCGTGGGTGGCCCGCACGTCGTCCTCGTTGTAGACCAGCAGCCGGTCGCGCATCGCGGGCTCGGGCTCGTCGCCGTCGAGCCCCACCGCGCGGCGGTACCAGCGCATGGAGTTCTCGCCGCCGGCCTCCGGGTCGCGCCACGCGAAGCCCGCCGACGGGGCGACCCGCTTGAGCCCCTTGCCGTGCGGACAGAGGAACGACGTGCTGACGGCCGGGAAGAGGTCGATCCACTCGTCGGAGGCGATGAAGGCCTCGACCTCCGCGGCGTCGGGCATCCCCGGCTCGCTGGCGAAGCGCTGCACCGATCCGCGCAGCCAGCGGTTCTCCGCCTGCTCGTTGTAGCAGTAGGAGCGGAACGACAGACCCTGCTGCGCGGCGCGTCGACGCACGTCGGAGAGCCAGGTCCAGAACGCGGCGAATGAACGCGCCTCGTCGCGGGTCGGCACCGGGTCCCACGTCGCGAAGCCCCGGTAGCCGTGCTCGAGCCCGATGTCGGCGCCGGAGAGCAGGACCCCCCACAGGTAGGCGCCGTCCTCGCCGAGGCTCTCCATGTCGACGTCGACCTCGACGGCGCCCCGCGGCACGTCGGGCCGCGCGATTCGCCGCACCAGCGGCACGTCGGCCCGCCAGGCCCGCGCGAGCGCCACGGCCTCGCGCAGGTCGACCGACAGCTCCCCCGGCTCGGCGACGGCGTCCTCGCCCGCGTCGGGCAGGCCCTGGCGCGGGTCGAGCGCCGCGAGCGCCCGCACGGTGGTCACGCCGCGGCCCCGCAGGCGCAGCGCGTCCTCCCCGCGGACCACCAGGCTGACGTCGTCGGTGCGCCGCAGCGCCGCCTCGCACACCGGCCACCACGGGCAGCGCCGGCACTCGGTGATCCGGGAGGGCTCGGCCAGGGCCGGGCCGCCCTCCTGCGCCGTGCGGGCGACGGCCAGCCGGTCGGCGAACCGCCGGTCGTAGGTCTCCAGCGGGCTGCGGCCCGCCTCGTCGCCCCGCGCGGCGGCGAGGTCGGTCCAGACCACGCAGTCGGCGTCGAGCCCGACGACGCCGCCCCAGGCCCGGGCGGCCGCGAGCCCGGCGGCGTGGAGCATCCGGTGCAGGTGGGCCAGCCGGAGCACGTCGCGCGCGACGGCCCGGACCTTCCGGTCGGCGTCGGGGGCGGCCGCGTCGGGGTGCGGGCGGCCGAGCGGGGAGGTGAGCGCGCCCGTGCCCGGGTCGGTCACGCGGTGCCGGACGACGATCACCGGGTACCAGCCGCCGGCGCCCCGGACCAGCAGTTCGGCGTGCCCGCGGCGCCCGTCGCCGGGCGGGAGCTCGGCGGCCCCGACCGCCGACAGCTCCGGGTCGGCGAGCAGCGCAAGCGTGGCCTCGACCCGCTCGGTCCGCGCACCGTCGGGCACCCGCCGGTAGGCCGCCCCGAGCAGGTCGGCGAACCGGGCGTGCAGCGCCGCCCGGTGCTCCGCCGCGTCGGCCACCCGCATCTCCACCCCGGGATCGGGCTCGGGCAGGACCGCCTGCCGGGCCCCCTCGACCTCCGTGGCGCCCGCGGCGCGCCCGGCCGTCGGATCGTGCTCCAGGTGGACCCGGCGCCGGCAGCGCGTGGTGACGGCGGCGTCGAGCAGCAGCGTGCCGGCCGACCCGGCGCGCTCGGGCCGGGCCGGCACCGACCCGTCGACCGGTTGTGCGCTGCTCATGGCAAGAGCGTCCCACGACCCCCCGACAGCCACCGGGAGACGTCGCGGCGCGTCCGTACTCCCGCCCACACCCGGACGGGCCCCGTTAGGGTCCGGCCCCGGAGGGGAACCAGGCCCCCCAGAGACGTCCCGGGTTCCCGGGGAGGAGCGGGGAGGCCCCATGGCACGCCGGAACAAGTACACCCTCGAGCTCGGCGACGGCACGGACGGCACCGACGGTGGCGGGGGTGTGGTCATCTACAGCCGCAAGGCGGCGAAGCAGGCCGCGAAGGCCGAGAAGCAGATCGCGAAGGCGGCCAAGGCCGACCGGGCGGCCTCGAGGACCGCCGAGCGGCTGGCCGAGGCCGAGGCCGAGGACAAGGGCGTCAGCGACCCGATGACCGGCATGAAGGTCAAGCGCTACCTCGGGATCGCCCGGATCGTCGTGCCCGTGGCGGCCCCCATCGTCTACCAGGCGGTCGGCGCCGCGCGGGCGCGCATCGACGACGTCCGCGCCCGGCGCCTCGGCGTCGCGCCCGGCGAGCTGACCTCGTTCTCGGGGCGCGGCACGGCGCTCTACGCCCGCACGCACAACCTCGCGAACTCCGTGCGCGAGCTCGCGAACCGCCGGGGCGACGACAACGACGTCCGGTCGTTCGCCCAGGACGCCCGCGAGCGCCTCTCCGACCTCGAGGCGGCGGTGCGCTCCGCGGAGCAGATGCCGGCGGCCCGGCGTCGTCGCGCCCACCTCGCGGTCTCCGGGGAGCTCGACCGTCTGGAGGCCCGCCTGCTCACGCTCTGGGGCCTCGACCGCTCGGACGCGCTGCCCTCCGGCGAGCGCTGAGCCACCCTCACGACCCCCGATTCCTGCAACCGTCGGGGGCGTGGGGCGCTCCGGGACCTGCCCTCTCGGGCTTTTCTCAGGAACTCACGCACGGTGATGTGCTGCCCCCGGACCGTTCACTCGTCCGGCGCCACAGGGCCCTGAGCAGGGCATCTGCCGACGTCCGGTGCCCCCGGCCGACGCACCGTCACCACGGTCGGCCCCGGCATCAGGTCGGGAAACGACCTGCGAGCACCAACTTCTGGGTGACAACCGGGTGGCCACCCGCTTAATCTCCTCCAAGCCGTTGCACAGATGGCAACGGTCGTTGTCCCTCACGCTCCCGGCGTCAGGGCGCCGGGAGGGGGAATCGATGAGTCCGCGGGCCTCGCGACGCTCGGATCCCGACGGCGTCTCCCCCGTCGAGCCCGTCCCCGCCCGCGCCGCGACCGACGCCGGCGGACAGGTCCACCGGGCCCTCGCGATCCTCGAGCTGCTGGGCGACCCGGAGTCGCGCGGGCTCGGCGTCGTCGGGGGCCCCGAGGCGCCCACGTCGTTCGGCGTCGTGGAGATCGCCCGGACCCTCGGGCGCGACAAGTCGCAGGTGTCCCGGCTGCTCCGCCTGCTCGCGGACGCGGGCTTCGTCGAGCGCGAGTCCGGGACGCTGCGCTACCGCATCGGGACCCGGCTGTTCTCGCTGGGCGTGCGCTCGGTCGGCCGCCGCCTGCGCGACGAGGCCGACGCCCTCGTCGAGCGCGAGGCCGCCCTGCTCGGCGAGCGCGTCGAGGTCTGCGTCCGCAGCGGCGGGTCGGCGATGACGGTCAGCACCGCGGCGCCCGAGAGCGAGCTGCGCGCGGTCGGCTGGGTGGGGCGCACCGTGCCGCTGTCGTGCACCGCCGGCGGCCGGGCCCTGCTCTTCGACCTCGACACCCCGGCGGTCGCCCGGCTGATGGTCCCCGAGGGCCTCGCGCAGAACGGGCCGGGCGCCCCGCGCTCGCTCGACGAGCTCGTCGTCCGGATCGGCGAGGACCGCGCGCGGGGCTGGTCGCTCGCGCGCCACGAGATGGACCGGGGCCTGGAGTCGGTGGGCGCGCCCGTCCGCGACGCGGCCGGCGCCATCGTCGCCGCCGTGACCGTCTCGGGCCCCGACTCCCGGATCGACCCCGTCCTCGCCGAGGTCAGCACCGGCGCCCTCCGCGCGGCCGGGGACCTGTCGGCCGCCCTCGGCTGGGGCACCGGGCCGACGTCGCCCCCGGCCACCGGACCACCGTCCCGGCCACCCCGGCAGCGTCGCCCCCCCAACCCCCCGGCCGCCACTCCCGCCCGCCCACCCACCGCACCTCCGAGCAGAAAGGAAGGAGTGTCGTGAACGTCTTCCAGTACTTCGCCGCGAATTCCGAACAGATTCAAGCACTGACCCTGCAGCACGCCCTGTTCGTCTTCTACTGCGTGTTCGCCGGCTCGGTCATCAGCATCGTGATCGGCCTCGTCGTCTCCACCGGCGAGCCGAACCCGAGGAGGTTCAGCTTCGACTGGTGGGCCACCGGTGTCCGCGAGGGCGCCCTGCTCGTCACCGCCGCGGTGCTGACGGTGCCGTCCCTGGCGCTCTTCGTGCTCTTCCTGCCCATCACCGGGCTGGGCGAGACGACGGCGATCATCGTGCTGACCGTGTACACGCTCTACACCGTCCTGCGGAACACGGTCGCCGGCCTGACCTCGGTCGACCGCGCGATCCTCGAGTCCGCCCGCGGGCTCGGCTACGGCCGCCTCCGCCGGCTCCTGACGATCCAGCTCCCGCTGGCCTGGCCCGTCATCCTCAACGGCATCCGGGTCACCACCCTGATCTCGATCTCGATCGCGGTGGTCGCCTCCATCGTGCAGGGACCGGGCCTCGGCAAGCTGCTGCTCACCGGCATCACCCGCATCGGCGCGGCGAACGCCTTCCCCCAGGTCCTCATCGGCACGTTCATGTGCCTCGTGGTGGCCGCCGTCTTCGAGATCATCTTCGCCATCGTGCAGCGCCTGACCATCCCGAGGGGCATCCGTGTCTGAGACCGAGAACATGATCGTCCTGGAAGCTGTCGAGAAGCTCTACCCGGGCTCGGAGTCCCCCGCGGTGGAACGCCTCGACATGACGATCCCCAAGGGCGAGATCGTCATGCTGATCGGCCCCTCGGGCTGCGGCAAGACGACGACCCTCAAGATGATGAACCGCCTGATCGAGCCGACGTCCGGCCGCATCATCCTCGACGGCGACGACGTCACCGACGTCAACGGCGACCAGCTCCGCCGCAAGATCGGCTACGTCATCCAGCAGGGCGGCCTGTTCCCGCACTTCTCGATCTCCGACAACATCGGCGTCGTCCCGAAGATGCTGGGCTGGGACAAGAACAAGATCAAGGAGCGGGCCGACGAGCTGCTCCACCTGGTCGGGCTCGAGCCGTCCATGTACCGCGACCGCTACCCGCGCCAGCTCTCCGGCGGTCAGCAGCAGCGCGTCGGCGTCGCCCGGGCCCTCGCGGCCGACCCGCCCGTCATGCTCATGGACGAGCCGTTCGGCGCCATCGACCCCATCACGCGTGACCGCCTCCAGGACGAGTTCCTCGAGATCCAGCGCACCGTGGGCAAGACGATCTGCTTCGTCACCCACGACCTGCAGGAGGCCGTGAAGCTCGGCGACCGGATCGCCGTCTTCGGCACCGGCGGCAAGCTGCACCAGTACGAGGCCCCCGACCGCGTGCTCACCACCCCGGCCGACGACTTCGTGTCCGACTTCGTCGGCGGCGGCGCGGCGGTCCGCCGGCTCTCCCTGCTCGAGCTCTCCCGCCTCGAGCTGCACCCGATCGAGACCGACGCCGCCGCCGTGGGCAACCGCAACGGCACCCCGGTCGCCGAGGTCGACGGGTCGGGCCGCCCGGTGTCCTGGCGCCACCTCCCCGACCGCGACGCCGCCGGCATCACGCTGGTGACCGTCCCGCTGTCGGGCACGGTGTACGACGCGGTGGACGTCATGCTCGACGGCGCGGTCTCGCTGGTCGCCGTCGTCGACGAGCAGGGCCTGCCCCAGGGTGTCCTCCACTGGAACGACCTGGTGGCGGGACTCAAGACGCGGGAGCGTGGCGCGTGACCGCGGTCGACATCCAGCCGGGGGTCCCCACCCCGGCCCAGAAGGCCGCGAAGAGCAGTGGCGGCGGGATCGTCGGCACGATCAAGGCGAACTACGACCTGCTGGTCGCGCCGGTCATCGTCGTCATCCTGCTCATCGTCATGCTGGTCTACGTCGGCAGCCGGACCCTCGACACGATCGAGCAGCGGGCCCTGGAGCCCGCCAACGTGTTCGGGCAGCTCGGCCAGCACCTGCTGCTGACGCTGTACTCCACGGTCCTCGTCCTGGTCATCGCGGTGCCCGTGGGCATCCTGCTGAGCCGTCCGAAGGCCCGGCGCATCCAGGGCTTCGTGCTCGCCCTGGGCGGGTTCGCCCAGGCCCTGCCGCCCTTCGGCGTCCTGCTGCTCCTGGGCTTCTGGGAGTTCGGCGTCCGCAGCGCGGTGATCGGCCTGACCCTCGCGGCGCTGCTCCCGGTGCTGCGCAACACCGTGGTCGGCCTCGCGCAGGTCGACCAGTCGCTGATCGAGGCGGCCCGGGGCATGGGGATGTCCTCGCGCCAGACCCTGTTCAGCGTCGAGATCCCCCTCGCCGTCCCGGTCATCGTGGCCGGGCTGCGCGTGGCGCTCGTCCTCAACGTCGGCACGGCCACCCTGGCCACCTACATCGGTGCCGGCGGGCTCGGCGAGCTCGTCCAGCAGGCGCTGCGGCTCAACCGCATCAACCTGCTGTTCGTCAGCGGTGCCATCATCGCCGCCCTCGCCCTCCTCATCGACTGGCTGGCCGGCGTCGCCGAGCGGGCCATCGTCGCCCGGTCGGGCTGACCGCCGCTCCCGCGGCATCCGGGCCGACGGCGACCCCGTCGCCCCGGAGCGGTCACCGAAGAACCCCCACGAGTCCCCACACCGGGGCCTCACTAGAGAAGGAGACACGACCAGTGCAGTGGAAGACTCCGGGCGGCACGAGCCGCCTGCGCGGGTGGAAGGCCGGCGCCGTGACGCTGGCCGCCACCGCCCTCCTCGCTGCGGGCTGTGGAGGCCTCTCGGGCAGCGGCCAGCCGGCCGCCACCGGTGGCAGCCTCGCCGCCAGCGGGATCAACCTCGCCGGCCAGACCTTCACGGTCGGCGGCAAGGACTTCGACGAGCAGCTGTTCCTGTGCAAGGCACAGGTCGCGGCCCTGCAGTCGGTCGGCGCGACGGTCAACGACCGCTGCGGCATCCAGGGTTCCGCCGCCGCGCGGGCCGCCCTGGTCAGCGGCCAGGTCGACATGTACTGGTCCTACACCGGCACCGGCTGGATCACCGACCTCAAGCAGTCCGAGGTCATCAAGGACTCGCAGGCGCAGTACGTCGCCACGCGGGACCTCGACAAGCAGCAGAACAACATCGTGTGGACGGACCCGACGCCGTTCAACAACACGTACGCGATCGCCACCACCAAGACGTTCGCGGACCAGAACAACATCCGCACCACGACGGACTGGGCGAACTTCATCAACTCCGGCAACCCGAACGCCACGCTCTGCGTGGAGCCCGAGTTCGCCGGGCGCGACGACGGCCTCCCCAACCTGCTGCGCACGTACGGCGTCACCAAGCCGTACAGCTCGCCGCCGGCCGTCACCACGCTCGACACCGGCGTCGTCTACCAGGCGACCGCCAACGGCAACCCCTGCAAGTTCGGCGAGGTGTTCACCACCGACGGCCGCATCCCGGGTCTGAACCTGGTCGCGCTGCCCGACGACAAGAACTTCTTCCCGATCTACAACGCGTCGAACACCATCCGTGGTGACGTCGCGCAGCGGGCCCCGCAGGTCGTCCAGGTCTCGAACGAGATCGCCAAGCGCCTGGACTACAACACCATGCTGAGCCTCAACGGCCAGATCTCCTCGCAGGGTCAGGACCCGGCGCAGGTGGCCCAGCAGTGGCTCCAGCAGCAGGGTCTGATCGGTCAGTCCTAAGGGCACACCGCCTCCGGGCGGGCGGTACGGCGGGGAGGTCCTCCGGGGCCTCCCCGCCGTCGTTCCCATCCCCGGGTGCTCCGGCTCCGGAGCACCTCCCCACCACCCGTGTCGAGACCCCGGAGCGAGATGCGCCGTCCCCGCGTCACCGCCGCCCTCGCCGTGGTGCTCGCCGTGCTGCTCGCCGGGTGCTCGGGCGACCCGGCGCCGCGGGCCACGGCGCCCGGCAGCTTCGCCCGTGACGTCGACCTGACGGGCCGGACGTTCACCGTCGGCTCGAAGGAGTTCGCCGAACAGCTCCTGCTCTGCCGCATGACGATCGCGCTGCTGCAGTCGGCGGGGGCCACGGTCGTCGACCGGTGCGACACCAAGGGGTCCGAGAACGTCCGGTCCGCCCTCACCACGGGCGCCATCGACATGTACTGGGAGTACACCGGGACCGCGTGGCGGACCTACCTGCGCCAGGAGTCCCAGCTCACCGACCCGGAGGAGCTCTTCGAGGCCGTCCGCTCGGCCGATTCCGCGAACGGCGTCTCGTGGTTGCGCGCGGCCCCGTTCGACGACACCTACGCGATCGGGGTCGCCGCGGCCACCGCCGACCGGCTCGGGGTCCGGTCGATCTCCGACCTCGCGCGCCTGGCCGCCTCGGGGTCGCCCGACGCGACGCTGTGCATCGACCAGGAGTTCACCGGGCGCGAGGACGGGCTCGTCGGGCTCCTGCGCACCTACCGCTTCCAGATCCCCGCCGGCTCGCTCTTCACCCTGGATCTCGACGAGATCTACCCGGCGGTCGCGGACGGGCGCCGGTGCCGCTTCGGCGAGGTCTTCGCGACCGACGGCCGCCTGAACGCCCTGCGGATCAACACGCTCGCCGACGACCTCGACTACTTCCTGCCCTACCAGGCCGCGCTCACGGTGCGCTCCGACGTACTCACCCGCGCCCCGCGCCTCGCCCTGCTCTCCGAGCGGCTCGCCCCCATGCTCACCGACCAGGTGATGCGCGAGCTCAACGCCCGCGTCTCGGTGGGCCGCCGCTCCCCCGACGACGTCGCGCGCACCTTCCTGCGCGAGCAGGGGCTCACCGGATAGGCGCGGACCGGGTTGCGATGATGCCCGCGTGCGACTCCTGCCGACCGCGCCGGCACCGGCGGTACCGGCCGTCGTCGTGCCGCTGGTCCTGCTGGCGGTCGTGGTGCTCGGCGGGTGCGGCGCCACCCCGCTGCGCTCGCCCGACGCGAGCGGCGGCCTGTTCGCCGGGCGCGCCGACCTGCGCGGGGCGGGCTACGTCGTCGGGGGCGGCCCCCGCACACCGCTGCGCCTGCTGTGCCAGATGACGATCGCGGCGGTGCAGGCCGCCGGCGGGAACGCCACCGACGAGTGCGGCAAGGTCGGGGGCGCCGACGTGCGCCAGGTCGGGGAGAGCGACGTCGACACCGGGTGGGCCTCGTTGCGCACCCTGGGTCCGGATGGCTCGCCGACGGTCGACGGCGAACCCGCCGACCCGCCCGCCGACCTCGCGGTGGTCCGGGCCAGGGACGCCGCGCGCGGCGTCACCTGGCTGCCTCCGACCGCGTTCGGAGACACCGACGTCGTCGTGGCCCGCACGCCCGGCCCGCTGTCGGGTCTCGCGGCGTCCCCCGTCCCGACGACGCTGTGCGCGCCCCCGCGGGCCGTGCCCGGCACGGCCGCCACCCCGGGGACGGGCGCGGTCCTCGCCGCGTACGGCCCGTGGACGACGACCGTGCTCCCGATGGACACGGCCGCCGTCCTCGCCGGGGTGGCTACGGGCCGCTGCACGGCGGGGATCGTCCCCGGGTCGTCCGGCCGTGTCCCGGCCCTCGGGCTCGCGGTGCTCGACGACGACCGCGGGGCCCTCACCGGGGCGCCGCCCGGACCCCGCGGCTACGCCCCGCTGCTGCGCACCGGGCTCCTCGAGGGACGCCCCGCGATGGCCGGGCTGCTCGGCGAGATCACGCGGCGCCTCGACGGGCCGGCGATGCGCGGGATGGTGCGGGAGGTGGAGGTCGACGGCCGCGACCCGCGTGACGTGGCCCGCCGCTGGCTGCTGGCCCAGGGGCTGATCGCGACGGGCTGATCGCGCGGGGCTGATCGCGCGGGGCGTCGCGGCGGGCTAGCGGTCCCCGGCGAGCTCGTCGCCGTGCACGGACGGGCCCGTGGCGCCGCCCAGCGCGTCGACCGCCGTCCCCAGCGGCACGGTGCCGTTGATCAGCTCGAGCACGAGCCCCGCGGTCTGCGGCGCGTCGAGCAGGGCGATCAGCGTCAGGGCCGTGTCGGCGCGGGTCACCTCCTCGTGACCGACCTTGTCCTCCTGCAGCGAGACCCGGCCGGTGGCCGGCTCGTCGGTCAGCCGGCCGGGGCGCAGCACCGTCGCGTCGAGGTCGCCCTTCCGCGCGAGGACGCCCTTCTCGGCGTCGGACTTCGCGCGCAGGTAGGTGCCCCACACCGAGTCGTCCTCGGTCTCCGACGGCGGGCCGTCCGCGCCCATCGACGACACCAGCAGGTAGCGCCGGACCCCGGCGGCGATCGCGGCGTCGGCGAGGAGCAGGGCGGCGTCGCGGTCGACGGTCCGCTTGCGCTCGGCCCCGCTGTCCGGCCCCGCCCCCGCGGCGAAGACGACGGCGTCGGCCCCGGCCAGGTGCTCGGCCAGCCGGTCGGGCGTGGTGCCCTCGAGGTCGACCTCGACCGGCTCCGCCCCGGCGGCGCGGACGTCGTCCGCGTGGTCGGGGTTGCGGATGAGTCCGACGGGCGAGTCCCCCCGCTCCGCGAGCTGCTCCGCGAGCAGCAGGGCGATCTTCCCGTGGCCTCCGGCGATGACGACGCGCATGTCGCCCGCCTACCCGTCGGGGCCTCGTCGTACGCGACGCTGTCCGTTTCGTCCGTTTCGGCGCTGGATGAAATACGGGCCCTTGCATCTAAGGGCGCCTCGTCGTGTGATGGGAGCCGCTCCCAGAAGAGTGTCCGCCACCACTACCCCTGGAGGTTTCGCCCGGTGAAGGCCGTCCGCGTCCACGAGTACAAGTCGGACCCGTCGCTCGACGACATCGCGGAGCCCACGCTCCAGGGCCCGCTCGACGTCATCGTGAAGATCGGCGGGGCCGGTGTCTGCCGCACCGACCTGCACATCATCGACGGCGACTGGGCGGCCATCCAGGAGCCGACGCTGCCCTACGTCATCGGGCACGAGAACGCGGGCTGGGTGGCCGAGGTGGGCGACGCGGTCACGAACGTGAAGGTCGGCGACACCGTCATCCTGCACCCGCAGCCCTCGTGCGGCCTGTGCCTGGCGTGCCGCGCCGGGCGCGACATGCAGTGCACCGGCGACGCGTTCTTCCCCGGCCTGTCGAACAACGACGGCGGCATGGCGGAGTACCTGCGCACCACCGCCCGGGCCTGCGTGAAGCTCAACGCCGACACCAACCCCGCCGACGTCGCCGCGCTCGCCGACGCGGGCATCACCGCCTACCACGCGGTCCGCAAGGCGGTCCCCTACCTCTACCCGGGCACCACCGCGGTGGTGCAGGGCGCGGGCGGGCTCGGCCACATCGGCATCCAGGCCCTCGCGGCCCTCACCGCCACCCGCATCGTCGTCGTCGACAAGAACCCGGCCGCGCTCGAGCTCGCGAAGCAGATCGGCGCCGACGAGACCGTGGTCGCCGACGGCGACCACGTCGCCGCGGTGCAGGACCTCACCGACGGCGGCGCGACGGTCGTGTTCGACTTCGTCGCCGAGCAGGGCGCCGAGAACGACGCCTGGCAGATGACCGCGCCGGCCGGGTACGACTTCGTGCTCGGCTACGGCGGACAGTTCCGCGCTCCCACCCTCGATTTCGTGGCGGGCGAGAAGAACGTCATCGGCAACATCGTCGGGACCTACAACGACCTCGCGGAACTGATGGTTCTGGCCCAGGCCGGGAAGGTCACCCTCCACACCCAGCAGTACCCGCTCGACCGGGCGCTGGACGCACTGCACGACCTCGACGCGGGCACGGTGCGCGGCCGGGCGATCCTCGTTCCCTGATTCTCCTTCCACCACCACCACATGAAGCGCGGTCGTACGACCGCGCGCCCAGGAGGAACTCCATGTACGAGAAGAATGGCGAGAAGTACTTCGTCGTCGATTCCCACATGCACTACTGGGACGCCTCGCCCGAGAACTGGGTGGCCGGCGCCGAGCAGTACGCCAAGGGCTGGATCGAGTGCTTCCACGCCTACCAGTCGCTCGGCCCGGCCGAGACCCACTGGTCGATCGAGCACTTCCAGAAGTACTCCGAAGAGGACACCATGAAGGACCTCTTCGAGGACGGTCACGTCGACGTCGCGATCGCCCAGCCCACGTACCTGCGCGAGTGGTACTCCGAGGGCTTCAACACCACCGAGCGCAACGGTGAGCTGCTGCGCAAGTACCCCGAGAAGTTCCGCCTCAACACCCGCTTCGACCCGCGCGACGGCGACGCCGGCATGCGCGAGTTCGAGCGCAACGTCGAGGAGTGGAACCCGATCGGCGCGAAGCTCTACACCGCGGAGTGGAACGGCGACTCGCGCGGCTACAAGCTCTCCGACCCCGAGTGCTACAAGTTCCTCGAGCGTGCCCAGGAACTGGGCATCCGCAACATCCACATCCACAAGGGCCCGACGATCTGGCCGCTGGACAAGGACGCGTTCGACGTCTCCGACGTCGACAAGGCCGCGACCGACTTCCAGGGTCTGAACTTCATCGTCGAGCACGTGGGTCTGCCGCGCATCGAGGACTTCTGCTTCATGGCGACGCAGGAGCCCAACGTCTACGCCGGTCTCTCGGTGGTGCTCGGTGGCCTCATGCACGCCCGCCCGCGCTTCTTCGCCAAGGTCATGGGCGAGCTGCTGTTCTGGGTCGGCGAGGACAAGATGACCTTCGGCTCCGACTACGCCATCTGGGAGCCCAAGTGGCAGGTCGAGGGCCTGGTCGACTGGGACTACCCCGAGGGCCACGACTTCGACGACTACCCCCGCCTGGGCGTCGAGGGCAAGAAGAAGATCCTCGGCCTCAACGCCGCCCGGCTCTACGACATCCCCGTGCCCGAGGAGCTGCAGCTCAAGTCCGACGCCCCGGCCGCGCAGGACGACGCGGAGCTCGTCGAGCAGCGTGAGGTGGCCCAGGCATGACGCTCCTCTCCGACACCCCCGCCGCGCGTCCGATCTCGAACGACGCGGAAGCCGCGTCCTCGGTCGGCGTCACGGCGCGGGTGTGGGAGGCGCTGCGCACGGTGCGCGACCCCGAGCTCGACACCGACGTGGTCTCGCTGGACTTCGTCGGGTCGGTGGTGGTCGACCCCGACGGGGTCGCGCACGTGGCGCTGCGCCTGCCCACCTACTTCTGTGCCCCGAACTTCGCGTTCCTCATGGTGGCCGACGCGCACGACGTGGTCTCGGCCGCCGCGGGGGTGTCCCGGGCCGACGTGGTCCTCGTCGACCACTTCGCGTCCGAGGCGATCAACTCCGGGGTCGCGGCCCGCGCGGGGTTCGTGACGTCGATGGCCGGGACGGAGGTCGGCGAGGCCGTCGCCGAGCTCGACGACCTGCGGCGCACGTTCACCGAGCGCGCGCTCATGGCCGGCACCGACCTCGTCGTCCGGCCGCTGATGCGCGAGGGGGCGACGCCGGAGCAGGTCGCGGCGATGACCCTCGGCGAGGCGCCGGCGTCGGCCGACCTCGACCGGCTGCGGCGCCGCCGGGTCGAGCTCGGCATCCCGTCGGGCGACGGCGACCCGCTGGTGGTCGACCCGAGCGGGCGCACTGTCGGGGTCGAGGCCCTGCCGCTGCACCTGCGGAAGGCCCGCTCGTACCAGGTGGGGGTCGACGCGAACACGTCGATCTGCCGTGGCCAGTTGGCGGCTCGGTACGGGGTCTGAGCCCCTGAGTCGGAGCGAACGGCACTTCCGCTGCTTCTAGGTGAGCGGAAGTGCCGTTCGCTCATTCATGGGCGTCGGCAACCGGTCGAGTCGACAACGCCGCAGGGATGACGATCAGGTTCGGCGCCGGCCGGGACGCGGCGAGCCGGTACCAGGACTGGAGCTCCCGGATCACGAGGTCCGGCTCCGTCCTCAGCCGCCGCGGTCGGTGGTGGGCCACGACGACGCCCGCGGCGACCATCCGCGCACGGCGCCGGGCGGTGTCGTCCTCCTCCGGCGGGTGGAACTCCATCGAGTCCTGCTCCCACGCCATGCCGACGTCGACCTGGTAGCCGTCCGGGCGCGCGAGGAAGGTCCGGTCGGGCAGGAGCAGCGTCGGGTTCCACAGCATCGGCGGCAGGCCGCTGACGGCGTGCAGGTCCCGGCCCCAGCCCTCGACCGCGGAGCGGATGCCGTCGGCGAGCTCCTCCAGGACCTCCCGGACGAGGCCGGAGCCGCGCTGGTTGCCCTCCTCGAGCTCCTCCTGCAGGCGCGCGACCGTGGTGCGGCCCCGGGAGAGGGCGTCGGAGAGCATCGCGCGGATCTCGTCGCGATCGGTGCGGTGACGGGCGGCGTCGAGGACGGCGCGCTCGACCGGCGCGACGAGCACGCCGCTGCGCTCCAGCCCCGGGGGCAGACGGTCGGTCCGCTCGATCCGGAGGCCGAGGTCGAAGCGCCGGCGCCGGTCGCCGGGGACGAGCAGGTGGAGCGAGCGGCCGTCGGGAAGGCGCCGCAGGCCGTGCCGACGGGCGCCGTCGATCCCGGTGAGGACGCTGTCCGACCCGGCGTAGGCCATCGCCGCCGCGATCTCCTGCTCCCGCGTGGGCACGCCGCTCTGCATCAGGACGACACCGGGATAGGGGCGTCGCCACCGACCCGAGCGCACCCGTCGGGTGATGGTCGACGACGGCATCCCGAGCGCGACGAGGTCCGCGACCCGGGCCACGCCGAGCGGGGCGAGCATCGAGAGGTCGAACGGGTCGACGCGGGAGCGGCGCGGCATGGGGCGACGGTCCGACGACGACGCCTCGGGTCGGTAACCGCGGCGCCGCGCCTGTGGACGACTCGACGGACCGACACCGCCTGTGGACGAGCTCGGAGCAGCGCACTCGGCCGGATGCGCGGACGCCTCGTGGAGCGAGCGGCACTTCCGCTCACATAGAAGCAGCGGAAGTGCCGTTCGATCCAACCAACCGGGGTCAGCCCCAGACGTCCTGCGCCACCGAGACGACGAGCTCCAGCTTCGCGACCTCCTGGTCGTAGGAGAGCGAGTTGCCCTCCACCGTCGAGGAGAACCCGCACTGCGGGGAGAGGCAGAGCTGCTCGAGCGGCACGTACTTCGAGGCCTCCTCGATGCGCCGCTTGAGGGTGTCGGGGTCCTCCAGCTCGCCCGACTTCGTGGTCACGAGACCCAGCACCACCTGCTGGTCGCCGCGCGGCAGGAAGCGCAGCGGGGAGAAGTCGCCGGAGCGGGCGTCGTCGTACTCGCAGAAGAAGCCGTCGATCTCCAGGCCGCCGAAGACCTTCTCGGCGACGTGGTCGTAGCCGCCCTCGGCCGCCCACGAGGAGCGGTAGTTGCCGCGGCACATGTGGGTGGTGACCCGCAGGTCGGACGGGCGGTCGCGCAGCGCGAGGTTGATCGTGTCGACGTAGCGCTCGTGCATGTGGTCGGCGTCCTCGCCGCGGGCGGCCATCGACTCCCGCTGCGCCGGGTCGTTGAGGTAGGCCAGCGAGGTGTCGTCGAGCTGGAGGTACCGGACGCCCAGGGAGTAGAGCCGGGAGACCTCGTCGCGGTAGGCCGCCGCGAGGTCGGCCCAGAACTCCTCGGGGTCGGAGTAGGGGGAGCCCTCGTGCACCGGGGCCCCGCCGAGGCGGTAGTGCAGCATCGAGGGCGAGGGGATCGTCAGCTTGGGCACGGCGCTCGTCGTGAACGAGGCCAGCGTCTCGAACGCGGAGCCGAAGATCGTCGTCGACAGCCCGATCCGCTGGTCGATGACCAGCGACATCGCCGCGAACGTGAGGTCGCCCGAGGAGTTGCGGAACGCCACCTCCACCGACGAGTCCTTCGACGAGGACACGCCGTCGAGCTGGTAGAGGAAGTCCATGTGCCAGGACGACCGGCGGAACTCGCCGTCGGTCGCGGCCTGCAGGCCGACCGACTCCTGCATGGCGACGACGTCGCGGATGGCGTCGTCCTCGGCGGCCCGGAGCCCGTCGGCGTCGAGGCGGCCCTCGGCGTGGTCGGCACGGGCGGTCAGCAGGGCCGGCGGGCGCAGGAGGCTGCCGACGTGGTCGGCGCGGAAGGGGGCCAGGTCACGTGCGGGCATGCGTACACCACACCGCACTCCGGCCCGGAGGTCAGCGCGGGTCCCACCTGGTGGAAACCTCGTCCGCGAACGCCGCCGAGGCGCGCTCCGCGGCGGCCCGGACGGCCCGCTCCATGCGGACCCGCCGGTCGTGGAGGCTGCCGGGGCCGCCGGCGGGGACCACGGGCACCGCCACCGACACCGCGCCCACCGGCACCGAGGGCTCGTCGGGAAGGTGCACGGGGGCCGCCATGCACGCCAGCCGCTCCCGGAGCTCGCTGCGG
Source organism: Actinomycetospora atypica (assembly GCF_042653685.1). Classification (NCBI taxonomy): domain Bacteria; kingdom Bacillati; phylum Actinomycetota; class Actinomycetes; order Pseudonocardiales; family Pseudonocardiaceae; genus Actinomycetospora; species Actinomycetospora atypica. Next base: position 173,021 of record NZ_JBHSIV010000009.1, read on the forward strand.
TCGAGCGCGAGGCCGCGGCGGCGGACGCCGTCGAGCTCCCAGTCGAGCTCGTCGCGGTCGACGATCGTGCGGTGCGCGTGCCGGTCGAGGCCGTCGCGGGCGAGCACCTCGGTGCGCTGCGCCTCGGTGAGCCCGGCGAGCAGCAGCTTGCCGACCGCGGTCGCGTGCAGCGCGCCCCGCCACGTGGAGATCGTCGGGACGGGGTGCTCGGGGCAGTCGTCGGTGGCGACGACCACGACGTCGGCGTCGCGGAAGGCGGCGTAGAGGACGGCGGCACCGGCCGTGGTGTGCGCCTCGCGCAGCGTCGCGCCCAGCCCGGGCGGGATCGGCAGCTGGGAGCGGAGGCGGTCGTTGAGCGCCGGGAGCTTGGGTCCGAGCCCGAAGCCGCGCGCCGGTTCGAGGCGGACCAGGTAGCCGTCGGCCACCAGGCTCGTGAGCAGGTGGTAGGTGGTGGAGAGGTTGTACTCGAGGCGCCGGGCCACGGCCTTCGCGGTGATGCCGTCGCCCGCCTCCGCGACGACCTCGAGCACCCGCAGTGCCCGGTGCACCGATCCCAGGCCGGCCATGAGGCCCATCATGCTCGACACGAGGGTGTCACAGGGACTGGCTACAGTCGGCCCGTGATCTCGAACGCGTTCACCGTCGACCCCTGGTCCGTGCACGAGCCGGAGCTCGACGTGGACCTCCTCGGCCAGACCGAGTCGCTGTTCGCGCTGGCCAACGGGCACGTGGGGATGCGCGGCAACCTCGACGAGGGGGAGCCGCACCGCATGCCGGGGACGTACCTCAACTCGTTCTTCGAGTCGCGTCCGCTGCCGCACGCGGAGGGGGGGTTCGGGTTCCCGGAGGAGAACCAGACCCTCGTCAACGTCCCCAACGGCAAGCTCATCCGGCTGTTGGTCGACGACGAGCCGCTCGACGTCCGCTACGGCGAGGTGCACGACCACCAGCGCACCCTCGACATGCGCAGCGGCCTGCTCACCCGCCACGTCGAGTGGACCTCGCCGAACGGGCAGCGCGTCGACGTGACCTCCCAGCGCCTGGTGAGCTTCTCCCAGCGCGCGGTGGCGGCGATCTCCTACGAGGTGTCGATCCCGGAGGACGCGCGCAGCGACGCCCTGCTCGTGGTGCAGTCCGAGCTGTTCGCCAACGAGCAGATGCCCGAGATCACCGGCGACCCGCGGGTGGCGGCCGCGCTCACCAAGCCGCTCGCCCCGGAGCACAACTCGCACTCCACCTACGGCGCGCGCATGACCCACCAGACCAAGCGGTCGGAGCTGCGGGTCGGCGCGGCGATGGAGCACCAGGTCTTCGGGCCCGACGACATGCAGGTCGAGAGCTCCTGCTCCAAGAACGTCGGCCGGACGACCGTCATCTGCCGGCTCCGCCCCGGGCAGTCGCTGCGCATCGTGAAGTACCTGGCCTACGGCTGGTCGAGCACCCGCTCGCAGCCGGCGATCGTCGACCAGGTCGAGGCCGCCCTCGACGCGTCGCTCTACACCGGCTGGGAGGGGCTCGTCGCCGCGCAGCGGGAGTACCTCGACGCCTACTGGGCGCGCGCCGACATCGAGATCGACGGCGACCCGCGCATGCAGCAGGCCATCCGGTTCTCGCTGTTCCACGTGCTGCAGGCCGGGGCGAGGTCGGAGAAGCGGGCGATCGGCGCGAAGGGCCTCACCGGCCAGGGCTACGACGGCCACAGCTTCTGGGACTGCGAGACCTTCGTGCTCCCGCTGTTCATGCACACCAACCCCAACGTGGCCGCGGACGCGCTGCGCTGGCGGCACTCGACGCTCGGGATCGCCCGGGCCCACGCCGAGACGCTGGGGCTGGCGGGCGCCGCGTTCGCGTGGCGCACCATCCGCGGCGAGGAGTGCTCCGGGTACTGGCCCGCCGGCACCGCGGCGTTCCACGTCAACGCCGACATCGCCGACGCGGTCCTGCGCTACGTCGCGGCCACCGAGGACACCGAGTTCGAGCGGGAGATCGGGGTCGACCTCCTGGTCGACACCGCCCGGCTGTGGCGCTCGCTCGGCCACCACGACTCCGAGTCGAACTTCCGCATCGACGGCGTCACCGGCCCCGACGAGTACTCCTCGATCGCGGACAACAACGTCTACACGAACCTCATGGCGCAGCGGAACCTGCGCGGCGCGGCCGCCGCCGCGGTCCGCCACCCGCGGGAGGCGGAGCGGCTCGGCGTCAGCTCGGAGGAGGTCGCGAGCTGGCGCGCCGCCGCCAACGCGATGGTGATCCCCTTCGACGAGAAGCTCGGGGTGCACCCGCAGGCCGAGGGGTTCACCTCGCACGCGCACTGGAACTTCGAGAAGACGCCCGAGGAGAACTACCCCCTGCTGCTGAACTACCCGTACTTCGACCTGTACCGCAAGCAGGTCGTCAAGCAGCCCGACCTCGTCCTCGCGATGGTCCAGTGCCCCGACGCCTTCACCCCGGAGCAGAAGGCCGCCAACTTCGCGTACTACGAGCGGATCACCGTCCGCGACTCGTCGCTCTCCCCCGGCACCCTCGCGGTCATGGCCACCGAGACCGGCCACCTCGACCTCGCGTACGACTACCTGTGCGAGGCCGTCCAGATGGACCTCGCCGACCTCGAGAACAACGTCCGCGACGGCATCCACCTGGCCGCCGTCGCGAGCGGCTGGACCGCGATCGTCCAGGGCCTCGGCGGGATGCGCACGCACGACGGGACGCTGACCTTCGCCCCGCGCCTGCCCTCGGCCGTGGCCGGCCTGCGGTTCCGCGTGCTCTGGCGCGGCCGGTCGATCCACCTCGACGTCGGCCACGGCGAGGCCACCTACTCCCTCGAGGAGCCGGTGACGATGCCCGGCCCGGCCGGGATGTCGGCGACGTCGTCGGAGTCGCTGGAGCTGCGCCACCACGACGAGGACTTCCAGCTCACGGCCGGCGAGCCGCTGACCTTCGAGATCCCGCCGACCCCGTCGCGCGGCACCATCGAGCAGCCCCCCGGCCGCGCGCCGCTGTTCCGGCGCATGCACCAGTAGGGCCTTCCCGACGACGAGGTCGGGCGCCGGTCCCGGCGTCCGGCCTGCCGGCCCGTTCCTGACGAGGCCCGTGCCCCGGCTCCCGGGCCGGGGCACGCCTCGTCGTCGGAACCTCAGTTGCCGGTGGTGTCGCCGTTCCCGCGCCCACGGAACCCGCCCGTGCCGCCGGTGCCGGGGTCCAGGACACCGCCGGCGCCGCCGCCCGGATTGGCCTCAGGAGTCGTCGTGGTCGTCCGCTCGGTCGTGGGCGGTGGGACCACGGTGGTGACGACCGGGGGTGGCGGAGGCGCCTGCGTCGTGGTCGGCGCCTGGGTGGTGGTGGTCCGCCGGCGGGTGGTCGTCTCCTGCTCGGTGGTCGTCGTCGTGGTGGCGGGTGCGGGGGCCGGGGCGAGGGTGGGGACCGGCGCGGGCGCCTCCCCCGAGCCGCTCAGCAGCGCATAGCCCCCGAGCCCCCCGGCGATGATCAGCACCGCTGCGATCGCGGCGAGGATCGGCCCGCGGCGCGAGCGGCCCTGCTGCGCCGGGACGGGGGCGCCGGCGAGCGTGCCGGGCCCGACGACGGCCGTGCGCCCGTCGGCGGGGTAGCCGTAGGGCGGGTAGCCCCCGGGCGGGGTGCCCACCTGCCGCGTGGCGCCGTACGGGTCGTACCCGGGCGGCGGACCACCCTGGTGCATCGCGTAGGTGGCGCCGGTTCCGGGTGGGGCGAGGGGCGGGCCCATCGCGTACGTCGCGCCGGTGCCCGTGGTGGGTGTCGGGGCGAGCACCGTCTCCGCGTCCATCCCGGCCTCGCGGGAGATCGAGCGCAGCTCCCCCACCACCTGCTCGGTGGTCGGGCGCTCGGCGGGCTCGTCGCGGGTCATGGCGACGAGCAGGCCCTGCAGGGCGGGAGGGAGGTCGGTCGGCACGTCCGGCGGGCGGTGCAGGCGGGCGACGGCGGCCTCGAGGGCGTTGCCCGGGTACTCCCGCCGCGCGGTGATGCACTCGAGCAGCACGAGGCCGAGGGCGTAGACGTCCGAGGCGGGGCCGACCGGCTGGCCGCGCACCTGCTCGGGCGAGAGGTAGGAGGCCGTGCCGATCACCATGCCGGTGGCGGTGATGTTGGTGGCGTCGGCGAGCACGGCGATGCCGAAGTCCGACAGGTGGGGGCGGCCCTCCATGTCGAGCAGCACGTTGCCGGGCTTGATGTCGCGGTGCACGACGCCGTGGCGGTGCACGTAGGTCAGCGCGTCGGCGAGGGCCGCACCGAGGGCGACGACGTCGCCGGGGCGCAGCGGCCCGCTGCGGATGCGGTCGGCGAGCGACTCACCCTCGATGAGCTGCATGACGAAGTAGGGACGGCTGCCCTCGGCGCCGACGTCGTAGATCGTCACGAGCCCGGGGTGGTTCATTCCCGCGAGGGTCTGGACCTCGCGCTGGCGGCGGGACTCGTCGGCCTCGCCGACCCCGGTCGGGAAGAGCTTGACGGCCACGTCGCGGCCCAGCAGCTCGTCCCGGGCGCGGTAGACCTCCGCCGCGCCGCCCCGGCCGATCAGGTCGCCCAGCGTGTACCGGCCCGCGCCCACGGTGGACGGGGGGCCTGCCTCCGTCGAACTCACCGGCCGCGTGCCTCCCTGTCGCTGCTCGTCGTCCACGCGCGTGCGATGGCCGCGACGGGATCGTCGGGCCATCCAGGGGCCCATCGTGCCGTGTCCGTCCACCCCGCCCGTCGGCACCCCGCTCGTGGCGGCCGGGGCGCATCGTCTCGTGACCCGAGCGTGATCGGGCGGTGACTCCGTGTCGACCCCCGGTTTCCGGACGGGTCGTCGTGTCGGTGGCCCTGGCTATATTCGGGGCCCCCGCCCCCGAACCCGGAGTTCCCGATGGACCGTGACGACCTGGCCCGCCAGGGCAAGCAGATGGCTTCCGACCTCCGCGACACCGTGAGCCAGAAGGTGTCGGAGAACCAGGACACGCTGAAGAGCACCCTGGGCCGCGCGGCCCGGTGGGTCGACGAGAAGACCGGCGGGAAGTACTCCGGGCAGATCGACAACGCCCGTTCGAAGGTCGACGAGGGCATCGGCCGGGTGGCGACCTCGTCGTCGTCCCGCCCGCCGGCCTCGGGCGCGCCCACCGCCCCCGGTGCCACGGCGGGCGACCCGGCGCCCGGCACGCGGCCGACCGACCCGCCGACCGACCCCACCGGGCCGCTCCCGCCCCGGCCGGAGGCCACCGAGCCCTGGACGCCGACGCCCTCGCCCACGGGGCGCACCGAGCCGATGGCCCCCCAGACCGGGCCGACCCCGCCGGGACCGGCGCAGCCGGGGCCGTACGCCGGGCGGACCGAGGAGATGCCTCCCCAGCCCGGGCCCACGCCGCCGCGCCCCACGGACGGGCCCACCCAGGACTACACCGCTCCCGACACCGACGCGCCGCGTCCGCCGCAGGTCTGATGGCCGACCTCACGAAGGCGACCGACACCGTCCCCACCGGCGAGCCCGGTCGCCGCTCCGCGCTGCTCGACGAGCAGTGGGGCATCGGGCCGAAGCTGCACGGCGGCTACCTGCTGGCCGTGCTCGCCCAGGCCGCGGTCGACGAGCTCGTGGGGGAGCCCGCGCCCGGCGACCACGTGTTCCCCCAGGCCGTGACGGGGACCTTCCTGCGCGCGCCCGACCCCGGGCCCGCCGTCGTCGACGTCGCCGTGCTGCGCCGCGGTCGCGGGGCCACGCAGGCGCGGGTGCTCCTCAGCCAGGACGACCGGCCGTGCGTGGAGGCCGCGCTCGTCCTGGGCGCGACGCCCGACACTGGCCCGGTCGAGGGGGACGTGTCGCCCGCCCCGGTGGCGCTGAGTCCGTTCGAGGAGTGCGCCCGGCGTCCGACCACGACCGAGGACGGCCGGGGCGACCTGCCGATCATGGACGTCGTCGACACCCGCATCGACCCGTCGACGCTCGGCTTCCTGTCCGGGCGCCCCTCGGGCGAGGGCCGGATCTCCGGGTGGGCCGAGCTCGACACCCGCGAGCCGTGGTCGCCGGTGGCCCTCCTGGTGGCGCTCGACATCCTGCCGCCGGCCTGCTTCGACCTGGGCTTCTACGGCTGGTCGCCCACGATGTCGCTCACCGCCCACGTGCACGCGGTGCCCGCCCCGGGGCCGCTGCGCGTGACGCAGTGGGTCGACCACCTCACGGGCGACCGCATGCACGAGAGCTGCGGGGTGTGGGACTCGACCGGCCGGATGGTCGGCCAGGCCTCGCAGCTGGCCGCCGTCCGGCGCTGAGCTCCTACTCGGTGGTGCCGTCGGCGAGGATCCGGCGGTACCCCGTGTAGGGGGTCAGCACCTCGGGGATCGACACGGAGCCGTCCTCGGCCTGGTACTGCTCGAGCAGCGCGGCCAGCGTCCGCCCGATCGGCAGGCCGGAGCCGTTGAGGGTGGCCACCTGCGCGCGGCCGCCCTGGGCGTCCTTGGCCCGGATGTTCGCGCGGCGCGACTGGAAGGTCCCGCAGTCGGAGCACGAGGAGATCTCGCGGAAGGTGCCCTGGCTGGGGAGCCACACCTCGATGTCGTAGGTGGTCCGCGCGGCGAAGCCCATGTCCCCGGCCGCCAGCCGGACGACGCGGTAGGCCAGGCCGAGCGCCTGCAGGCACGCCTCGGCGTGCGAGACCATCAGCTCGAGCTCGGTCCCCGACTCCTCGTCGCGGCAGAAGCGGACCATCTCGACCTTCGAGAACTGGTGCAGCCGCAGCAGCCCGCGGGTGTCGCGGCCGTAGCTGCCCGCCTCCGAGCGGAAGCACGGCGTCCACGCGGTGTAGGCGAGCGGCAGCGCGTCGGCGTCGAGCATCTCGTCGGCGTGCAGGTTCGTCAGCGACACCTCGGCGGTGGGGATGAGGTAGAGGCTGCGGTCACCGGTCCCGGTGCGGAACAGGTCCTCCTCGAACTTCGGGAGCTGCCCCGTCCCGGTCATCGTCTCCGGCGTGACCAGGTAGGGCACCGAGAACTCGGTGTAGCCGTGCCGGCCGGTGTGCATGCCGAGGAACAGCGTCGCCAGGGCGCGCTCCAGGACCGCGCCCGGACCGCGGGCGACGCTGAAGCGGGCGCCCGCCAGCTTCGCCGCCCGGCCGAAGTCGAGGATGCCCATGGCCTCGCCGAGGTCGACGTGGTCGGCCGCGCGGAAGGTGAAGTCGGGCGGGGTGCCCCAGCGGCGGACCTCGACGGCGTCGGCGTCCGAGTCGCCGTCGGGGGTCTCGTCGTCGGGGAGGTTGGGGATCGCCAGCAGCACGGTCCGCAGCTCGGCCTCGGCGGCCTCGGTGTCGGCCTCCGCCGCGCGGATCTCGTCCTTGAGCTCGCGCGCCCGGGTCTTGAGCTTCTCGACCTCGTCGCCCTGCCCCTTGTTCGCCTTCGCGACGCGGCCCACCTCGGCGGCCACGCGCTTCGACTCGGCGCGAAGGTCGTCGGCCCGCGCGATCGAGGAGTTGCGCCGCGCGGACAGTGCCTCGAGACCCGAGAGGTCCAGCGCGTAGCCGCGCCGCGCCAGGCGGCGGACCGCCTCGTCACCGAGCTCGATCAACGTCCGTGCGTCGTGCATGCCGTCCTCGGAGGGGATCGTCGGGAATTCCGTGGTGACCAGGGTGCCGCACCGGCTCGAACGGGCCGCGAGCGCGGTCCGTTAGGTTCGGAGTCGCTCGTCAAGGCCCCGAATGCACCAGGAGAACCCGAGTGTCCACCGTCCTCGTCACCGGTGCAGCCGGTTTCATCGGGTCCAACTTCGTCCGCTACTGGCGCGCCGTGCACCCGGGCGACCGGGTCGTCGCGCTGGATGCGCTGACCTACGCCGGGGTGCGGGAGTCGTTGAACGGCCCCGACGGGCAGCTGCTCGACGGGGTCGAGTTCGTGCACGGCTCGATCGGCAACACCGACCTGGTCGAGCACCTGCTGCGCGCCTACTCGGTGGACGTGGTGGTCAACTTCGCCGCCGAGTCGCACAACTCGCTGGCGATCCTGCGCCCCGGTGACTTCTTCGCCACCAACGTCACCGGCACCCAGGGCCTGCTCGAGGCCGTGCGCCGGGTGGGGGTGTCGCGGTTCCACCACATCTCGACCTGCGAGGTCTACGGCGACCTCTCGTTGGACGCCACCGACGCGTTCACCGAGGACTCCCCGTACCTGCCGCGGACGCCGTACAACGCGGCGAAGGCCGGCGGGGACCACGTGGTCCGGGCCTACGGGCTGACCTACGACGTGCCGGTGACGATCACGAACTGCTCGAACAACTACGGGCCGTTCCAGTTCCCGGAGAAGGTCATCCCGCTGTTCACGACGAGGGCCCTGGCCGGCGAGCCGCTGCCGCTCTACGCGTCGACGAAGAACCGCCGCGAGTGGCTGCACGTCTCCGACCACGCGACCGCGATCGACCGGGTGATCCACCACGGCCGGAACGGGGAGACCTACAACGTCGGCTCCGGGGTCGAGGTCGACATCGAGGGCATCGCCGACACCGTCCTCGACGCGCTGGGCCTGGGCCCGGAGCTCAAGACGATCGTCCCCGACCGGCCGAGCCACGACCGGCGCTACCTGCTCGACTCGACGAAGCTGCGCACCGAGCTCGGGTGGGCCCCGGCGGTCGAGTGGAGCGACGGGATCGCCGACACCGTGGCCTGGTACCGGGCCAACGAAGCGTGGTGGCGGCCGCTGCTCGGGCGCTCGCCGGTCGTCGAGGGCGCCGGCGCCGACTGGTCCGGCGGCGCCCGCTAGCCCGATCGGCGGCACCCCTCGTCGGAGCGAGCGGCACTCTCGCTCACGTAGAAGCAGCGAGAGTGCCGTTCGCTCCGGGAGGGGCGGTCAGCGGGGGACGAGACCCGAGACGTCGGCCCGGAACTGCATCGAGCGGTAGGGCCAGTTCGTCCCGGTGTTCCACTGGCTGACCACCAGGTGCAGGTCGGACAGCGTCGAGCCCGGCACCGTGTAGCCCCCGTAGAGCTGGGCGACCCGCCCGCCCGCGTGGTCCTCGTCGCCCCACCCGGCGCCGGCGACGACGGTGGTGCGCGGGGCGGTGTGCAGGTTCGCGGTCGGGTGGTCGAGGAGCAGGACGTCGATGCGGTAGTTCCCGGCGTCGAAGACCGCCAGGACCCACCACTCGCGGCCGGAGTCGTCGGGGACCCGGCGCAGCGACATCTCGCCGAACGCGCCGGGCAGGACCTCGGTCGGGGGACGGCCCCAGTCCCAGGTCGCGCCGTCGAAGCCCCAGCCCTCCCACGCGGCCGGGTCCGCGATCCGGCCGGCGGGGACCCGGTGCAGCAGCAGGCCGTGGGCGCGCTGGAAGCCGGTGGTGAGGGCGTAGACCCACTCGCCGGCGGCGTCGATCTCCCAGGTCAGCATCTGGAACAGGCCGCCGAGGTGGTCGCCGGGCCAGACGACCTCGGCGGGCTCCCACGTGTCGCCGGAGTCGCGGGAGCGGTGGAGCTCGGTGGCCCGCGGGTTCCCGAGCTCGCGGCAGGCCATGACGTGCAGCCAGATGTCGTCGCCGACGGTCAGCGCGTCGGTGGGCAGCACCGTCGAGATGCGGCGCAGCGAGAGCATCGAGGGCCCGAGCCGGCGGAAGCCCCGATGGCGGTACCCGACCACCTGCTGGGCGTAGCCGTCGCGGCCGGCGCACCCGGTCCACGACAGTCCGGCGCGCACGGACGACGGGTCGGCGAAGAGCACCACGGGCGATCGCCAGCCGGGGCCGCCGACCCCGGCGTTCTCGAAGGTGTCGCCGAAGACCGAGACGAGGCGCCCGTCGGGGGCGGTGACCGTGGTGCCGAGGTCGGTCCCGCCGACGCCGAACCGGTCGGTGAGACCGGGACCGGTGAGGTCGCAGACCTTGCTGGCGAGCGGCATGGGCCAGAGCTTGCCAGGGATCGACCGGCCTGCCGGCGATCACTCCGGACGAGGCGGGGGCCGTCGTCGGGAAGAGGGGGAGAGAGTGTGGGCGAGGGGGGAGTTGAACCCCCACATCCTTTCGGATACACGGACCTGAACCGTGCGCGTCTGCCATTCCGCCACTCGCCCGAGTGGGTCGACCGTGATCGACGGGAGCGAGCCTAGCAGCCCCTCGGAAGCCCACCCCGAAGGAGGTCACCGGTCGTCGCGGTGCGACCGATACCATCTCCAGTGGCCCGTGCGGAGTGGCGACACTCCGCGTCGGGACGACGGTCGGACGACGAGTCGGGGGAGGGATCGCAGGTGGGTCGCGCACAGCGCTTCGAGCGCAAGCTCGAGGGACTCGTGGGTGACACCTTCGCGCGGGTCTTCGGCGGCAAGGTCGTTCCCCAGGAGATCGCACAGGCCCTCCGCCGTGAGGCGGAGGACGGCGTGCGAGTCTTGGCCGGTGGGCGCCAACTGGCACCCAACCACTACACGGTGGTGCTCAGCCCCGCCGACCACGGTCGGTTGGCGGGGGATGAGGAGACCATCACCCACTCGCTGATCGACTGCGTGGAAGAGCACCTCACAGAGGGCGGGTGGGAGACATACGGTGAGGTCGTAGTCTCTCTGGAGCGTTCCGACGCGCTGCACACGGGACAGTTCCGCACCAAGTCGTCCGTTGACCCCGACGCGTCGCGGCAGCGGACCGCGAGCCCCCGATCCGCAGGAGAGCACCCCATGAGCCAGGCACCCGGTCGTTACCCGGAGGACGCGGACCAGCGCGGCTACGGCCAGCAGGACCCCTACGGCCAGCAGCAGCCGCAGCAGGGTTACCCGCAGCAGCAGGGCTACGGGCAGGACCCGTACGGCCAGCAGCAGCAGGGCTACCCCCAGCAGGGCTACGACCAGTACGGCCAGCCGCAGCAGGGGTACCCGCAGCAGGGCTACCCCCAGCAGGGCTACGACCAGTACGGCCAGCCCCAGCAGGGCTACCCGCAGCAGGGCTACGACCAGTACGGGCAGCCGCAGCAGGGCTACGGGCAGGACCCGTACGGCCAGCAGCAGGGCTACCCGCAGCAGGGCTACGGCCAGCCGCAGGGCTACGACCCCTACGGCCAGCAGCAGGGCGGCTACGACCCCTACGGGCAGCAGCAGGGCTACGGCCAGCCGCAGGGCTACGCCGGCCAGCCGGGCTACGACCAGTACGGCCAGCAGCAGTACGGCCAGCAGGGTGGGTACGACCCGTACGGCCAGCAGCAGGGCGGCTACGACCAGTACGGCCAGCAGGGCTACGGCGGCGTCCAGACCCGCCAGATGACCGGCACGCTGACGCTGGACGACGGCTCGAACCGCTCCTACCAGCTGGTGCAGGGCGCCAACGTGATCGGCCGCGGCCAGGACGCGCAGTTCCGGCTCGCCGACACGGGCGTCTCCCGTCGCCACCTCGAGATCAGCTGGGACGGCCAGCAGGCCACCCTGTCCGACCTCGGGTCCACCAACGGGACGACGGTCAACGGCACCCCGGTGCAGACCTGGCAGCTCGCCGACGGCGACACCATCCGGGTCGGCCACTCGGCGCTGCTGTTCCGGGCCCAGGGCTGACGCCCGCTCCTCGTGCCCGAACTCGTCCTCCAGCTCACCCGGGCGGCGTTCCTCGCGCTGCTCTGGCTGTTCGTCTTCGCCGCCCTGCGGGTCGTCCGTTCCGACCTGTACGCCGCGTCGGGACTACGGGCCGCGGTACCAGGTCGACGCCCCTCGAAGGGGGCCGCGTCGAAACCGGGCCGTGGCGGGGGTCGGTCGTCGGGGCCCAAGGCGCTCATCGTCACCGCGGGGGCCCTCGCCGGCACCCGCATCGCACTCGACGGCCGGCCGATCATGCTCGGCCGCGCCGACGACTCGACGCTCGTCCTCGACGACGACTACGCGTCGACCCGGCACGCCCGGATCTCGCAGTCCGGTGACGACTGGTACGTCGAGGATCTGGGGTCGACCAACGGCACCTACCTCGACCGCTCCAAGGTCACCGCGCCGACCAAGGTGTCCCCCGGCACGCCGATCCGGATCGGCAAGACCGTGATCGAGCTGCGCGCATGACGCCGCCCGCCGCCGCACGGACCCGGTTGCGGGCGGTCCGTCCCCGTGAGTGCAGGATCGTCCCGTGACCCTGGTGCTGCGCTACTCCGCCCGGAGTGACCGGGGCCTGGTCCGGCAGAACAACCAGGACTCCGTCTACGCGGGCCCCCGTCTCCTCGCGCTCGCCGACGGCATGGGCGGGCACGCCGCGGGCGAGGTGGCCTCGAAGCTGGTCATCGCCGCGCTGGTGCCGCTCGACGACGACGAGCCCGGTGACGACCTCCTGGGCGAGCTCGCCGAGGCGACCGCGCAGGGCAACGACGCGATCACCGAGCTCGTCGGTGAGGAGCCCGACCTCGACGGCATGGGCACCACGCTCACCGCCGTCCTGTTCGCCGGTAGCCGGCTCGGCATGGTCCACGTCGGCGACTCGCGGGCCTACCTCTTCCGCGACGGCGTCCTCACCCAGATCACGCGGGACGACACCTTCGTGCAGTCCCTCATCGACGAGGGCCGGATCACCGAGGACGAGGCCGCCAGCCACCCGCAGCGCTCGCTGCTGCTGCGCGCGCTCACCGGCCACGACGTCGAGCCCTCGCTGACCGTGCGCGAGGCGCGCGCGGGCGACCGCTACCTGCTGTGCTCCGACGGCCTGTCCGGCGTCGTTTCCGCCGAGACGATCGCCGACGCCCTCACGGTCTCCGACCCCCAGAGCTGCGCCGACCGGCTGATCGAGCTCGCGCTCAAGGGCGGCGGGCCCGACAACGTCACCTGCATCGTCGCCGACGTGGTGGACGTCGACTACGGCGACGACCGGCCGATCTACGGCGGCGCCGCCGGCGACGGCCGCGCCGACCCGCCCCCGGCCGACTCGGCCGCCGCGCGCGCCACGGCCGCCACGCTCACCCGCGCCGACCCTTCCCCGCGGCCCGACCCGCTCTCGGCCCGCGCCCGCTCGAACGACTCCGGCCACGGGCGCTCGCGTCCGCGCCGGCGCCGCCTCGCCGTGGTCCTCGCGGTCGTCGGGATCCTCGTGCTCGCGGGCCTGGGCCTGCTCGTCACCCGGCTGTGGATCTCCCAGCAGTACTACGTCGGCGTCGCCGGCGACCAGGTCGTCATCTACCAGGGCGTCCGGGGCGACGTCCTGGGCGTGACGCTGCAGGACGTCTCGGAGCAGACCGGTCTGCGCGTCGAGGACCTCACGCAGGTGGGCCGCACCTCGGTGCAGAGCGACTCCCTGCCGACCACCGACCTCGACGCGGCCCACCGCACGGTCGAGCGCCTGCGCACCGACGAGCTGCTGCCCGAGTGCCGGCCCGTCCTGCCTCCTGCACCGGCCGTGCCCCCCGCACCGGGGGCACCCGCCGTCGTCACCGCCGCGCCCCCCGTGCCCACGTCCCCGCAGGTCCCGGGACGCGACTGTCGCGCGGTGCAGTAATGGTCCGCCCCGCCCAGGCCGCGTCCCGCGCCGGTGGTGGCGCTCCGGTCGAGATGCCGGCCGACCGCACCGCGCTGCGCCCCGCCGTCGCCGCCGCCGTCTCCACCCGCCGCGGCATCGAGCTCCTCCTGCTCGCGTTCGCCGCCGTGCTCACCACCGGTGCGCTGGTGCTGGTGGAGGCGAACCAGAACCAGGAGCTCACGCTCACCCTGCTCTACCTCGGCGCCGCCTACCTCGCGCTGTTCGCCGTCGCGCACCTCGCGGTGCGGAGGTTCGCGCCGTACGCCGACCCGGTGATCCTCCCGTGTGCGGCCCTCCTCAACGGGCTGGGCCTGGTGATGATCCACCGGATCGACCTGGCCAAGGCCGCCACCGCGCTCAGCCGCGGCAACCCCGCGCCCAGCGAGGACGCGCTGCGTCAGATCGCCTGGCTCGCCCTGGGCCTCGCCCTGTTCGTCTCGGTGCTGTGGAAGGTCCCCGACCACCGCACCCTCGCCCGCTACGGCTACACCGCGGGCTTCGCCGGGCTCGTGCTGCTCGGTCTGCCCGCCGTGCTGCCCTCGGCCCTGTCCGAGGTCAACGGCGCGAAGATCTGGATCCGCATCGGCGGCGTCGGCATCCAGCCCGGCGAGTTCGCGAAGATCCTGCTGACGGTCTTCTTCGCGTCGTTCCTGGTGTCCAAGCGCGACCTGTTCACCACGGCGGGCAAACGCTTCCTGGGGATGACGTTCCCCCGTCCCCGCGACCTCGCCCCGCTGCTGATCGCGTGGGTCGTCGCGATGGGCGTCCTGGTCTTCGAGTCCGACCTCGGCACGTCGCTGATGTTCTTCGGGATCGTCCTCGCGATGATCTACGTGGCCACCGAGCGGGCCTCCTGGGTGGTCATCGGCCTCGTCATCTTCGGGGCGGGCGCCTTCGCGGCGTGGACGTTCGTCGACCGCGTGCAGGTCCGGGTCGCGGCCTGGCTCGACCCGTTCTCCGACCCGGCCGACGCCACGTTCCAGGTGAGCCAGGGCCTCTTCGGCATGTCCACCGGCGGCATGATCGGCACCGGGCTCGGCGCCGGGCGGCCCGACCTGGTCCCGCTCTCGAGCACCGACTTCATCTTCACCTCCATGGGTGAGGAGCTCGGCCTCATCGGGCTCATGGCCCTGCTGCTGCTCTACTGCCTGATCTCCACCCGCGCCCTGCGCACCGCCCTCGCCGTCCGCGACACCTTCGGCAAGCTCCTGGCCGCCGGCCTCGGGTTCACCGTGGCGATCCAGGTGTTCGTCGTGGCGGGCGGGGTCATCGGCCTGATCCCCAACACCGGCCAGGCGGCGCCGTTCATGTCCTACGGCGGCTCGTCGCTGGTGGCGAACTACGTGCTCGTCGCGCTCGTGCTGCGGGTGTCCAACGCCGCCCGCCAGCCCGCCGCCGACAAGGGCCGGGCCGAGCCGGGCGCGCCCGCGATGGGCGGGACCGCGCCGCGCACCCCGTTGGCCGAGGCGAACACCGAGATGGTGTCGCGCTCCGAGGTCGACACCCCGCCGCAGGGCATCCCGACGCCGCCGCGCGGGCGGGCCCAGGACGGGAGGGGTCGCGAGTGAACACCCCGCTGCGCCGCATCTCCCTCGTGGTCATGGGCCTGATCGTCCTGCTGCTCGGGCAGGCCACCTGGGTCCAGGTGGTCAAGGCCGACGAGTACAAGGCCAACCCGTACAACCAGCGCGTCCTGCTCGACGAGTACAACCGCCAGCGCGGCCAGATCTCCGCCGGCGGCGAGGTGCTGGCCTCGAGCACCCCCACCGACGACCGCTTCAAGTACCTGCGCCAGTACTCGAACGGGCCGATGTACTCGCCCGTCACCGGCTACTACTCGCAGATCTACGGGACCTCCGGGGTCGAGCGGTCGATGGACTCGGTGCTCAACGGCTCCGACGACCGGCTGTTCGTCCGCCGCATCTCCGACGTCATCACCGGGCGCGCCCCGGCCGGCGGCAACGTCGCGCTGACGATCGACCCGAAGGTCCAGCAGGCCGCGTACCAGGCGATGGTCTCGAAGGGCTACACCGGCTCGGTGGTCGCGATCCGCCCGCAGACCGGCGAGATCCTCGCGCTGGTGTCGGTGCCCTCCTTCGACCCGAACCCGCTCGCGAGCCACGAGGGCTCCGCCCAGCGGGCGGCGTGGAACGCGCTGAACCCGAACAGCTCCGACTCGCCGCTGATCAACCGGGCGATCTCGAACACCTACCCCCCGGGCTCGACCTTCAAGTTGATCACCACCGCCTCCGCGCTCGAGGCGAACATGATCAACCCGCAGAGCCCGGTGACCGCCGAGCCGCGCATCACGCTGCCCGACAGCGTGACGACGCTGGAGAACTACGACGGCAAGCGCTGCGGCCCCGGGCCGACCGTGCCCTTCGACACCGCCTTCACGAAGTCCTGCAACGGGCCCTTCGCCCAGCTGGCCGACCAGGTCGGCGCCGACCGCCTCCGGGCGACCGCCACGGCGTTCGGCATGGAGAACCCGTCGCAGACGATCCCGATGCCGGTGGCCGAGTCGAGCGTCGGCGAGCTGGGAGACGGGGCGTCGCTGGCCCAGTCGGGCATCGGCCAGCGCGACGTGCGGATGACGCCGCTGCAGAACGCCATGATCACCGCGACGATCGCCAACGGCGGCGTCCCGATGTCCCCGCACGTGGTCGGCCAGGTGCAGGGCCAGGACCTCTCGGTCGTCGACACCACCGAGCCCGACCGGCTCGCCCGGGCGGTCTCCGGGGGCACCGCGAGCACGCTGACCCAGCTGATGATCGGCTCGGAGAACGGCGGCACCAGCGGCGGCAAGATCCCCGGGGTGCAGCTGGCCTCGAAGACCGGGACCGCCGAGTGGGGCTCCAACCCGAAGACCAACCCGCCGCACACCTGGTACGACGTGTTCGGCCCCGTGCCCGACCCCCAGGTCGCCGTCTCGGTGATCGTCGAGAAGGGCGGCAACCGGGGCGACGACGCGACCGGTTCGTCGGTCGCCGGCCCGGTCGGCCGCGCGGTCGTCGCCGCGGCCCTGCAGCAGGGAGGGAGGTAGCTCCATGGCTCCGACCACGGGCACCCTGCTCGCCGACCGCTACCGGATCGGCCGGCGGATCGCCATCGGCGGGATGGGCGAGGTCTGGGAGGCCCAGGACTCCCGGCTCGACCGCACCGTCGCCGTCAAGATCCTCAAGGCCGAGCTGTCGGGCGACCCCGAGTTCCTCCACCGCTTCCGCACCGAGGCCCGCACGGCCGCGTCGCTGAACAACCCGGGCATCACCCAGGTCCACGACTACGGCGAGACCACCACCGACTGGACGACCGCGAGCGGGACGATCCAGGTCCCCGTGGCCTACCTGGTGATGGAGCTGGTGCGCGGCGACCCGCTGGCCCAGATCCTCTCGGTCCACGGCCGGCTCGGGGTCGACTACACGCTCGACATCCTCGAGCAGTCGGGCTACGCCCTCGAGGCCGCCCACGAGCGTGGGCTCGTCCACCGCGACGTGAAGCCGGGCAACATCCTCGTCACGCCGTCGAACCAGGTGAAGATCACCGACTTCGGCATCGCGAAGGCGGTCGACGCCGCCCCGGTGACGCGCTCCGGGATGGTCATGGGCACCGCCCACTACATCGCGCCCGAGCAGGCGGGCGGCGGCGACGCCGGCCCCGCCTCGGACGTGTACTCCCTCGGCGTCGTCGGCTACGAGTGCCTGGCCGGACGCCGCCCGTACCTCTCCGAGAACGCCGTGACGGTCGCAATGATGCACATCCGCGACCCGCTGCCGCCGCTGCCGCCGGACGTGCCGCCGGTGGTGCGCCAGCTCATCGAGCTCACCCTCACGAAGGACCCGCGCGGGCGCTACGCCACCGGCGGCGAGTTCGCGCGGGCGGTGTCGGCCGTGCGCCGCGGCGAGCCGGTGCCGCGCCCCGGCGCGGTCACCGCCGCGACCGAGGCCGTCAACCCGGCCACCCGCGTGGCCCCGGCGACCACGTTCGACGGCCCCGCC